>CAXBOL010000187.1:0-7980 GCA_963977295.1 uncultured Opitutaceae bacterium | reverse complement strand
GTCCAGTTACTGCGAGCCTACTTGGAGATCGAACAGTCGCGCTGGGGAGATTTGCTCGAAGTGGAGATCGCGATTGATCCCTCGTTGGGGAAGATGCCGCTCCCCCATTTTCTGCTGCTGCCCCTGTTGGAAAATGCGCTGAAATACGGTCGGGAAACCAGCGAGGACCGGGTGGGCATTCGGGTGGGAGTGCGGCGTCATGCGATAGATCCAGCCATCTTATTCGAAGTAGCCAACACGGGGGAATGGATAGTGCCGCAGGTGCGCAGATCGGTGCCGTCATTGGGCATCGGGTTGGAGAATCTGCGGGAGCGCTTGGCTCGCTACTATCCGCAAACCCACCAACTGGAAATCACCGCCCAAGGGGGATGGGTAGTGGTGGTCCTAAAAATTAGTGAGATAACAGAATAATACCTACATGAGGCACCACGCGTTGTTAATCGATGACGAAGCTCCCGCTCGCGCGGACTTGCGCAGCAAACTGGCGGCGCATTCGGACGTGACGATTTTGGCGGAGGCCGCGACGATCCGATCGGCCCGGGCGTTGCTCGCCCGCACCGATTATGATTTGGTGTTTCTGGACATTCAATTGATCGGCGGCAACGCCTTCAACCTGGTCGGAGACGTGCGCGAAGGCGCGCGCATCATCTTTGTCACCGCCTACGATTCCTACGCGCTGCGCGCGTTTGAAATCAACGCACTTGATTACCTGCTCAAGCCGGTGAACGCCGGCCGCCTCGCGGTGGCCCTGACGCGTTTGGGAGACGTGGTATCAAATGGCGAGGGGGTAAAAACGGAAGAAAACCAGAAGGTGCAGCTGCAGTTGGATGATCGCATCTTTTTACGATCCGGACTGCGGGCGCAGTTTGCGCTGGTGAGCGAAATCAGCCTCATTACGGCCCGGGAAAACTATTCCGAAGTGCGCCTCGCTAACGGAGAAAAACTCTTTTTGCGCAAGAGCCTGAAGTCATGGGAGGACACCCTACCGGCGAGTCATTTCATGCGCGTGCACCGGACTCAAATTGTGAATCTCGCGAGAGTGCGTGCGTATGAGCGCGACCGCGATGAGCACACCTTGTTGGAGGTCGAAGGCGTGTGGGAACGCGTGTCCGCCAGCCGCGACCGCTGGAGTGAATTGCAGCGGCGATTAGGGCGGCTGCATCCGCCAATTTGATCAGGTCAAGGGAGGCAGGGACTTACCGCAGCTCGTCACCGCTGATCCGCGATTCGTCACGGATCAATCGACACGTTGGGGTGAATCGAATGGGGCTCTTGGTGTTCGCAGAAATTATTCTGCGGCCTGTGTTCGTTCACCTAGAATTCACCTACCTCGATTGGCCTAATCTATTGCCTAACTTATCATGAAAAACAGCAACGCTCCCTCCGTTCACCGCACGATTTCGGTCCTTTTATTTGCCCTCGCCAGTCTTACCGGTGCTGGTCGTCTCGCTGCTCAGGCAGTGACCAACTTCGGCGAAGGTTTCATCAACTCAAATAGCTTTCCGTTGGGTGCGGCCTATGAAACGCGGGCCCATCTTGCCAGTTTTACCACCGGCTCCACTGCAGCCAGTTTTGATTTCACCGGCATCGATGTTGCATTCTGGAATTCGACGGGTTCCCCTTCCGGTCTGACGGTTGAACTTTACGGACCCGGATTGGATACCAACAATATAAACGCGGGTGCAGACTTCCTCTCTGGCCTTACCCTCAGCGCGGGAAATCCCTTCGTGGCCGGCACTGCGTCGTTTAGCGGGTCGGCCACGTTGCTCGCGAGCACGACCTACTACCTTTTCTTTGAAACCGCCGCGACTTTTGGGACGAGTAACTATTTTAGCGCCAATACGGCATTGACCACCAATCAATCCGGCCTCGCAGGTTGGACCATCGGTGACAGCACCTTGGTCTATTTCAACGGCGGCACTTCACCAATCAGCAGTGGTGGTCCCTATGGGCTGGCGATCAACGCCTCCGCCGTGCCCGAGCCCTCGAGTTTTGCGATGTTGGCGGGGCTGGGCGCGCTCGGGTTGGTTGTCAGCCGCCGTCGGAGACCTTAGCCTAAGCAGGACAAACAGATTTGAGTTGGGTGCGCCAACCGTGAATCCCGCGGTTGGCGTTTTTCGTTTTAGGGAACGAGATGGGCGTGAAATTACACAGAAAATTGTCCTGAATTTCGGAGTATTACGTTGCTGCTGGAAAACGCGTTGAAATGCGGCCGGGAGACGAGCCGGGTTCGGGTGGGAATTCGGGTCACTGCCAGTCTGGATGTCGGCGATGTCGTGGTGTTGGCAGTCGCGAAACGGAGGGGATACCTTCAAAACCCCCGAAAACGACGCCTTCGCTCGGGATCGGATGGGAAAATCTGAGAGAGCGGCTCACCCGTTATTACCCGGGGGCGCATAGATTGGAGATTGCGTCTCTGGATGGGTGGGTCGTGGTCACGTTAAGGATAATGCGTGCAACCGAAACCTAATCTATCGCGAACCATGCATTATGTATTGTTGATCGGTGACGAGGCGACAGCCCGAGCAGATTTGCGCGCCAAACTCGATGCGTTTCCCGCGGTGAAGATTCTGGCGGAGGCCGCGACGGTGGATGAAGCCAGTGTGTTACTCGCCCGGACTGACTACGACGTGGTGTTTCTCGACATTCAATTGATCGGCGGCAACGCCTTCGACCTTGTGTCTCAAGTGAGTGAATACGCGCGAATCATCTTTGTCACCGCCTATGATGCCCATGCGTTGCGTGCCTTTGAGATTAACGCGTTGGATTTTCTGCTTAAACCGGTCACCCCGGAGCGTCTGGCACTGATCCTTTCGCTGTTGAGCGAACGGGGGTGGGCTAACGAACCCGCGGGAAGCAAACCTGGGGAGATTCCCTCACTGCAGCTGGAGGACCGGCTCTACCTTCGGGAAGGGTTGCGGGCCCAGTTTGCCCTTGTGCGCGAGATCAGCCTCATCTCCGCCCGGGACAATTACTCGGAGGTGCGGCTCGTCCATGGGGGAAAATCGTTTCTGCGGAAGAGTCTGACGTCATGGGAAGATGCGCTGCCGGCCAGCCATTTTGTGCGCGTGCACCGGACGCAAATTGTGAATTTAGCTCACGTGCGGCGTTACGAGCGCGATCGAGAAGAGCATACGTTGTTGGAGGTCGAGGGAGTGCCCGAGTCCGTGACCGTCAGTCGTCGTCGTTGGGGCGAAATACACGAGCGATTGGGCCGTTTGCATCCGGCGATTTGAAGCGAAGCTGGCATTGATGGAGGGAGGGATTCCGCCATTCGCCACACGGGTGCCGCCGTTCGCCCCTGTGGGGTGGACGTGTAGGGGGCGAACCCTATCCGGTGAAGCCCCCTTAGGTCAGTTCCCCAATCTCCAACCCAAATCCTTATGAAAATCATCCCCTCTCGTTCCCTTTTTCATCGTTGCTTCTTCTGGCTCTCCGCTTCGGGCCTTGCCCTTGCCTCCGTCGGGGTGGCACAGGCCCAAGTGTTTCTCACTTTTTCGGGAGGTAGCGGGTCGGAAGTCGTGATCACTTGGACGTCGCCGATTGAGTATACGCTGAATTCGAGCACGGCGATTTCCGCCAAAAACCCGACCTTTGTGTTTCAGGCCGTGCCGAACAGTCAGTCGATTTTTCTCACGGCCGGTGCGGTGGGCGGAGTGGCGCCGACTTACACCAGCACAGGGGCGGGTAGCACTGACGGCCTGCAAACGATCAACACGTTTTCGACACCGAACACGTTTGGCGCGGTCACGGCCAATGACGTGGTGTTTTACTCCACCAATGACATCGCGAATACGTTTTTGACCGCAGGAGATGTCATTACGTTAAGCGCCGGATCGCTGCAATACACGGGCGCCCCCACCACCTCTGCGGGTTACAACGGCGCGTTGCCGGCCGATGGCTACTACAACACGTTCATCGCCGACGGCTCCAACACCTATGCTTCAAATCTCGGTAACGGATCCGCCGTGCCCGAGCCGTCGAGTTATGCGATGTTGGCTGGGTTAGGCGCGCTCGGCTTGGTGGTCAGTCGCCGTCGTCGAGCCTAGGAGTATGACCTGAGCTTCGAGTAATTTTCGTGCGCCAGTCGTGAATCCCACGGCTGGCTTTTTTGTTTTTGGGCGAAGCGATTAAATGAAATTTCAGCTGAAAATCGGGGATAGTTGCGGACAATTTCATTGCCGATCCGGGGGCGGGAATCAGAACGGTAGGACATCCACTGGAGTCGCGCACCTTTTCGGTTGAGCGGGCGACTTACCCTGATTCCCCATGCATTTAGAATACATTACCCTCGGCGCGTATTTCGTGCTTTTGATCGTGATCGGCGCAGTGTTTGCGCGCTTCAACAACAACTTGAGCGATTTCGTGCGGGGAGGCGCGCGGGGCACCTGGTGGATGGTGGGGACGAGTATGTTGATGGCGGGAATCAGCGCGTTTACCTTCACCGGCAATGGCTCGGCGATTTTTGAAGCGGGGCCGTCTGCCCTCATCATTTACGTGGCCAATATCCTGGGGTTTGCGTTAGGCGGCTTGTTTCTCGGTCGTTGGTGGCGGCAGAGCCGGGCCTACACTTCGGGGGATTTGGTGCGGGAGCGGTTTGGAGTGGGACCGGAAAAGACTTGGGTGCTTTCGAGCACGTTGCTCAATCCGCTCAATGCGGCGATTCAGTTGTGGGCCTTGGCGGTGTTTGTGAGTGCGGTGTTTGGGCTACCGGTGATGTGGATGATCGTGATCATCGGCGTGATCACCTTGGCGTATTCGACCACGGGCGGCATGTGGGGCGTGATGGCTACGGACGTGGTGCAGGGCGTGATTCTCTATGGCATGACCCTGCTGATGGGCGTGCTGTGCATCATGGAAGTTGGCGGGGTGGGATCCTTCATCAACCACTTTCAAGCGCTGGCGGATGAAGGCACCTATGCGATGATCAAACCCGATGGGGCGTATCCGGGAAATCGTTATACGGGACTTTGGTTCGTGATGGCGTTTGTGATGCAGATGATTTCACAGATCCATCTCGGTGCCTCGAACAAGTATCTGGCGGCCAAGGATGGTCGCGAGGCATCGCGGGCCAGTTGGTTTTGCATGGTGCTGATGGCAGTGGGGGTGATCGTGTGGTTTATCCCGCCCATGGTGGCGCGTTTCCTCTATGCCGAGGAGGTCATGGCGGCGACGGTGGCGGATCCGGCTACGACGGCCTATGCGGTGGCGGCGGCGCACGTGCTCCCGGCGGGGTTGTTGGGCGTGATGATCGCGGCGATGTTCTCGGCGACGATGAGCAGCATGGACTGGGGGCTGAACACGACAACCGGTGTGGTCGTGACCAACTTGATTCTACCGTGGCGCAAGTGGCGCGGGAAGGCCGATCTGGCGGACGTCAAACAACTCCGGTTGTGCCGCACCATCACGGTGTTGCTGGGCTTTTTCATCATCGCGATGGCGGTGGGGCTTTCGCAACAGGATCGGTTTGCGATGTTTGATTCCTACATGATCATCGCCTCGGTGGTGACGGTGCCGGTCACGCTGCCACTGGTGGCGGGAATCTTTGTGCGTAAGATGCCAGGGTGGTATTATTTCGTGATGTTGGGCGGAGGCATGGCGATGTCGATTTGGACGCTGGTGAACGAGAAACTCACGGGCGAAGCATGGTCGCTACAGGAGCGCAGTTTTGTGGTGGTGCTGGGAGCCATGATCGCTTTGCTCGTGGCGTTGCCGTTCCGCCAGCGGCGGAGTGCGGCGGATCGCGAGCGCGAAACGGCGTTTTGGGAACGGACCGCGACGCCGATCGACTTCGAGAAAGAAGTGGGGGGCTCGTTGGACGGAGCTCAGGCGCGGATCACCGGCAATCTGATTTTGGTCACGGGTGGGTTGTTGATGGCGTTCTTGTTGGTGCCCAATTCGGCTGGTGCCCGGATTGCGATCGTGTGTCTCGGCGGGTTCGTGCTGGCCTGCGGAGGGTTGCTGCGCTGGGCGGGCGGGCGCCATGCTGGCGCCTGAGAGCAGCATGGACGGGTTTGTTTTTTTAACCACAGATTAACACAGATGGCTCCACTACCGTTACGCGATGGAACTTGGCGAATGGTCGATGGGGAGGGGATCCGTGTGAATAAGTGTCCATCCGTGGTTAAAATTTCAAAACTCAGGGGAGTGGTGCCAATGGACCGGTTTGTTGTTTAACCGCGAAGCACGCGAAGGGAGCGAAGCGCTCAGCCTGGTCCGGAGTTGTCCATAAAGGCACCCGAAAAGACGCGAAACTTTGAGGCGGTGGAACCTGCCCAGGCGGTTCGGATTTCATTCGTAGTTCAATCGCATGGGCTCCGGTGGGGCGAGTGACTCGAACGAGGGCAAAGTTAACTCTACGATTGCACCGCCGGGGGACGCGTCCGATGTTGCGCCTTCGCCCGGTCGGGTGATGCGCATGAAGGTTTCATTTACACCAAAGGAATACACTAGATTGCTGGAATTGCTCAATTTCGGTATGCGCACCGTGCTGTCCCGCCAAGGCGTGGAATCGCCGTTTCTGGACCGCTACGCCGAACTGGAACAAAAACTGTTGGGCCTCGCCGACGAGTGTGGCTGTGGGGATCTCGTGGATGTGAGTATGGAGGGGAAACTGATCCCGTCGCAGAAGATGGATGAGAACCCGACGCTACGAAAAATCGCCGGCGAATCAGATAACGATATTTTCTGGCACGAGTTGATCGCCCGACTAGCGGATCGTGATTTAGGCATCGAGCAAACCCTGGCGGCACTGTCGGGCAAAGGTGGTCCGCCGATCAATGCGGATGCCCGGCTCAAGGAGATCGAGGACGCCTACTGGGCCGAGTTTGAAGGCAACGACCTGGCTAAAGTCGTCGTGCTCCGAGGCGGCAAGGAGTAGGTTTGGCCGAGATAATTCGTTCTCAGAATAATCCTCGTAACATTATAGAAATAAATAACTAAAGGCAGTTAGTAACGTAATACGTTACAACATGTCTTGGGGCTGGCGACCTTGGAGGGAGAGAGGACCGGGTAGTGGGTCTGGAGTGGGCGAGTGGCTTGGATCGAGGGGATCAGGTCTCGCGGGAGCTTATAATTTGGGGACTGCGGATTGTGTGGGGCCGGCATTGCATATTGCCGCGACGTAGGGCATCTCGGAAGGGATGAGGGTGTCTTCCTTGGCCACGAATCCGTTTTTTCTGCCGGTCTGGTTTGAACTGGGCGCGGTGGGTTTGTTGTCGATGTCGGCGGCGATCGTGGCGATGAAGCGGGGCTATGATGTGGTGGGCGTGGCGGCGTTGGCCCTGATTACGGGCATGGGCGGAAGTTTGATCCGCGATGGCATTTTCATCCAACAAGGGCCTCCGGCAGCGACGACGGATCCGCGCTATATCCAGATTGCGTTGTTGGGCGCGATGGTGGGGGCCCTACTGGGCGAGCGGGTGCACTATTTTCGGCGGATCATCGCGGGCGTGGACGCGTTGGCGCTTGGAGCTTACGCGGCGTTCGGCGTGCAAAAGTCGTTGGGGGCGGGGCTGGCGGTGCCGGCGGCGATTTTGGTGGGGGTGATCAACGCAGCGGGCGGGGGGTTGTTGCGCGACGTGATCACGAACGAAGAGCCGTTGGTGTTTCGGCCGGGGCAGTTTTATGCGTTGGCGGCGCTGGCCGCGGCGACATTGTTTGTGGTGTTGACCGTGGAGTTGGCTCTGGCGCCGATGACGTCCGCATGGATCGTGATTGTGGCGACGTTCGTATTTCGGGTGCTGACCATTCTCTTTAACTGGAAAACGGCTCCCCTTGCGCCTCCGCCGGCAGCACCGCCCTCAATTTAGCGAGAAGGCGGTGGGCCGGAGCGGATGGCGGTTAAGGGAGGATCGGTTGGACAGGCTTACGGTCGTGGGGGCGGCAGGAAGAAGTGCCCGGCCGGGTGTTCGATCGGAAGTCTACGGTTTCGGTGGGTGCGGAGTTCGTGCGCGACGAACTCGGGGGCGAGGGCGCGTT
>CAXBOL010000186.1:0-7985 GCA_963977295.1 uncultured Opitutaceae bacterium | reverse complement strand
TTATTCAACTGCTATACTTTGCGTTCTTACCGGCTTAGTGACTTTGCGTTAAAATTAGTCCAATTTAGTCGGGCTTCTGGTATGAGAAGCGCGGCGAGCCACCGCGAGAATCGAGGATCCGGCCGGCAAACTCCGCCCCTGCCGCAACCACGAGTCTTCTCGACGCATCATCCATCGAAACGCCGCTTCCACTCGGGGCGAAAATACGTGCACGTCGCTGGCCGATTTCGGCGCTGGCCATAATTTGCGTCGCGCCACAACCAGGGGCAACGGCAGCATATTCCAAAACGTCGTGTGGATCTCCGCAAACCCTGCGTCCGCCAGTTTTCGTTGCACTTCCGTCCGACCATACCGCCGTCGGCTATGCACTGCAACGTCATGATAAGACCACAACCACATGTAAGCCGGCACATTAATCACGACCATGCCACCCGGCCGCAGCACCCGGTGAAATTCTTGCAGCGCCCGGATGTCGTCATCGACGTGATACAACACGTCCGCCGAGGTCACCGCATCAAATTCCCCGTCCGCATACGGCAACTGCTCCACCGATCCTTGCACGATTTGGGTTCCGCTACGCTGACGCGCCAGCTCCACCGCCAGCGGCTCATAATCCAGCCCCTGCCAACGCCAATCGGGAAACCGCGCGCGGATCGTGCGCAGGAACCCTCCCGTGCCACAGCCTGCATCCAACCCTTGGCCGGGTCGCTCCATGCCCCCTCCATTTCGCAACGATCTTTCCAAGTGTCCGTGCAACGCCGCAAAATACCACATCTGGTCTTCAACCTCCGCGAGTTTACGGTATTCATCGGCTTCCATAGGAGAAGGCCTTAATGACTCAGCCGCCCGTCCCTGTCACGCTTCGTCACACCGCGGATACCAAACCCCCGCCAAATCGCCCCCGCCAAATGATATTGGAAGGGACGGGGTTTTACACCCCGACCCGCGGCGGAACGGCCAGGCAAATCGATCCCGTCCTAAATCAACTCAGTAAGTATCCACCAAGGACCGACTGGTCAGCCGTTTCTTCAGCTGGGCCACGGTCAGTGGTTTCGCCACCGTCACGACCACTGATTTCGCTTCGTTGGGATACAATTCGAAAAAATTGTCCTCCGCACGGTAGTCGACTCCGGCCAACTCAAATGCGAAACGATGCTGCAACGCAGACGAGGTAAACGTCAGCTCCACTTGGTTTCCCTCCCGCAACTTCACCTGAGTTTTTAACTTCGCCTTCGGCAGACTCACGAATCGCGGTGCGGTCAAAAACACGGTCTCCTGGCTCACGACCTTGGTCCCCATTTGCAACGCGACCCGCACGTAAATTTCGTCGCGACTGAACTTCGCGATCTCCGAGTGCAACGACAACGAATGCGCCTTCACGCCTTTCTGGCTGGAGAGCGTCACGCGCTTCCGACCGCCACTCAATCTGCGTCCATCCACGTGCATGACATCCCAGCGCAATGTTCCCTTGGCCGCTTTCGGTGCGTCATAGACGACGTAGAGATCCACCTGCTCAATGGTCGATTTGCGGTAGTTTCCGATCGTCGTCGATTCCGCCCCGATCAGTTGGGCCGAGACCAATGCCGGTGCAAAAAATCGTTTAGCGGCGTAGTGCAACGCTTTCCATCGACCGGTAAACTCCAACGAGCTCCACGAGGCGACAGGCCAGGTGTCATTGAGCTGCCAATACAGTGCGCCCATGCAGTGCGGTGAGATCCGACGGTAGTGCTCGACTCCCACTTGCATGCAGTGCGCTTGATTCAATTGCGAAAGGTAAATCAGGTCGTCCTGAGACTTGGGGAAACGGTATAGCCTCGAGACATAATCCAGAATGATCTGATTGCCCGCGGCGTTCTTTTGGTGATTCTCCATCACGGGGCCAAACACGTTATTGTCCTTCGCATCGCTGAAGGTCGCATTCGTCGCCGGTGAACTGTAACTCTGCATGCCAAATTCAGACACAAAACGGAAATTCCATTTCTCGTAGTCCTTCACCGGATGCCGGGAATGCCAGACATCCCAGAAATGGGTATCGCCGGTCTTCTCGCCCGCTTCATGTCCCAAGGCTCCTTCCCGGCGCCACGGCGACGACGGCCAATACGGCGTCACCGGATCATGCGCCGCGACCGCCTCTGGCAACAGTTCGTGAAACAACCGTTCGTATCCGGCCAACAATTCCGGCTGCGCCGTCTCGCCCGTGATGGCCGGATTCAGCAACCAAATTTCATTGTTGCCACACCATAGGGCCAAGCTCGCCCGGTGTCTGATCCTCCGGATCTGCGCCGCCACTTCCGGTTGCACCAACTCTGCAAACGCTTCGTCCACCGGATACAGCGTGCAGGCGAACGCAAAGTCCTGCCAGACCAGCAAACCCAATTCGTCGCACACGTCATAAAACTCCTCGGTCTCGTAGATTCCCCCGCCCCACACCCGCACCATGTTCATGTGCGCGTCGACCGCCGACTGCAGGTCTCGCTCGTAGTCCCTGCGTTTTAAGCCCGCCACAAAACTATGCGCCGGAATCCAGTTCGCTCCCTTGGCGAAAATCGCCCGCCCATTGACCACGAATTGAAACTTTTCTCCGGTCGCATCCGCCGCCAAATCGAGCTCGATGGTGCGGAGCCCAATGCGCCGAGACCACTCACCGATCAAATTGCCGTCGGCTCCCACCACTTTGACGTGCAAGTCGTAGAGGGGTTGCGTGCCCTGCCCCGCCGGCCACCACAATTGGGGCCGTTTCACGACGATTTCGGTCCCGACTCCGGCCGCAACCGATTCCTCGGCCAAGCTCAGTTTCCAGTGACACTCGACTTCGTCATCGGCGAGGGTCAACTCCGGCTTCAGGTTCAATGTCACCGCCTTTTGCCCGGCATGATGTTGAGTCACGACTACGCTCTCCAGTCGATTGACCGACCACGCCTCCAAGCCGATGGCCTGCCAGATCCCGGCGGTCACAAACCGCGGTCCCCAATCCCAACCAAACTGGCATTGCTCTTTTCGGATTCGGTTCGAGTTGCCGACCGGATCATTAAATTCCTTGAACGAATGCGCCGCATGCTCCGTGCGCAAATAGTCACCCGTCGCCGCGAACCGAATTACCAGTTCGTTGGCTCCCTCGCGCAGAAGCCGTTTCACATTCCAGCGGAACGGGGTGAACATGTTTTCCGTGCGGCCAATGACTTTGCCGTTCAACGTCACGGTGGCCAACGTGTCCAATCCCTCGGCGCACAGTTCCACCACCGCTTCCGCTTGTAGCTTGGCCCCGACAGTGAAGGTCGTGCGATACTCCCAGTCGCGTTGCTCGATCCATTGCAGATCCAATTCGTTTGTGCCCCAAAACGGATCGGGGATGACCTTATTCCGGCGCAAGTCTTGGTGCACGCACCCCGGCACTTTGGCTGGACGCCAGGTTGTTTCGGCACAATCGCGGAAAGTCCAGCAGGCACGAGTCAGGTCTAAATGTTGCATAATCGGAAAAAGAAAACGGAGGGGTAACGAAACCGTCGGCGAAACTATCGCGCAACGACGGTTCCAATCAAAATCGCATTCCCGCCGTCTGGGAAACCTTCGGGTTGCCATCCACCGCTGCTCGTTAACTCGATTCGTTTTGAATCTCCGTCGGTTTGTATGTCCACTCGAGACGTTTTATGGCTGACTGCACTCCCTCCTCGTCTTTCTCGCCCATGCTCAAGTCCTGCCCTTTCCCGTTGGTTTTAGTGATCCTGACATCGTTACTGGCCCTCGTTTGCCAGAGCGCCCCCGTGGAATTCAGTTTCCTGCCGCCGAAGGCCGAAGGGAATCCGTTCGCCCGGGAAATCTGGGCCCGAATAGAATCTCCTGACGAAAGCCGCCAACTTTTGCCTGCCTTCTACGTCGGCAAAGGCACCTGGTCCGTGCGCACCCGCGCGACCGACAAAGGAAACTACCGCTTTCTCGACGCGAGCGAGATCATCAATGGTCGTAGTCTCCCTCTCCGCGTCGAATTGCAGGACCGGGATCGATTCAAGCCCCGCGAAGTCGACCCCATGACCGGCACCGTTCGCCTCGATCCTCGTTCCGGGCGGGACTTCATCGATCAGAACGGATCACTCTATGTGCCATTCGGCGGAGCCTTGCCGTGGCCTACGGATACGCCCGAATCCTACTATCCCGCCGCCTTCGCCGACATGAAGGCTGCCAACCTGAACTGGACCCGGATCTGGATGTGCCATTGGGGGCAGCTCAACCTCGACTGGGTGGAGCCTGCACGTGGCGAGCAGCCTCCGCTCGGGGAGCTTTCGCTCGAAGTCGCTCGCCGCTGGGATCGCCTGATCGAACTCGCCGAAACCCACGGCGTTCGTCTCCAAATGGTGCTCCAACACCACGGCCAATACACCACGTTCAATAATTCCAACTGGGCTGAAAATCCATGGAACGTTGCGCTCGGTGGTTTTCTTGAAAAGCCCGAGGACTTCTTCACCAACGAAAAAGCCCGCCAACTCACCCGCGACAAGTTTCGCTACATCGCCGCCCGCTGGGGCTATTCTTCGGCCATCCTTTCGTGGGAGCTGTTCAACGAGGTCATGTGGACCAATTCCCGACGAGGTGACGCCCAAGCCAATCAAGCCGTGGCCAACTGGCACACCGAAATGGCCCGTCACCTTCGCCGCTACGATGTGCAAAACCACTTGATCACGACCAGCGATGACGACCTCCACCATCCGTTGTGGACCGCGATGGATTACTATCAGCCCCATCTCTACGGCGCGAACATGGTGCTCGGCGTGCAGTCGCTTGAATTGGCTCCGACCGAGATCGATCGCCCGGTTTTCTACGGTGAAATGGGCGACGATAACATGACCTCGCTGACGGATGAGCAGCGCAACAGCGGCATGGTGCACCCGATTCTCGCTTGGTCTGGTTTGTTTGGCCAAGCGACCCAACCCGCCCAGATGTGGTATCTTGAAACCCTCCGCCAAAATAAGCGATGGGCCGAGGTGAAGTCACTCGGAGCGTTTGTGCAGGCCAGTGGCATCGCCACCCAACTGCTCCCGGAAGTCGCCCAGCTCAACGTTATTGGCGGCGATATGGCCCCCGTTGTGATCGAACCAGGCTATTTCTGGCATCAAGGACCCAACCCCACGATCAACGTGCCCCTGGACGGCCGACAGTCGCCCGAACTCATGGCGTTTCGCCGCATCCTCACCCGTTCCGGCGCATCCGTTTCCGAGCAAAATCACCTTGTTGCTCGACTACCCCGCCGCCGCGACCGCGCAATTGAGGATCGGTCGGGTGGGCAACCGCGGCAGCTCCCTCCGCCTGACTCTCGATGGCAAATGGATCTTCGACGAGCAATGGCCCGCGGCCACGCCTAATCAACCCACTCCCTCCAACCTCACATTCCCGTTCCGAGTCGGTTACGGAAAACACCAGTTGGTAATCGAAAACCCCACCGGTGAGGACTGGATCGATCTCGCCGGACTCGATCTGGGCGTCACCGCCCCCGCACTCGCGGCCACAAGTCGTCGGGGTTATGATCGAGTTGTGCTATGGGTTCGCCATCGCACCAATCTCCTTTCGCCCCGGCCCGACGATGAACTCACGGCCACTTCGGCCAAACTCCCCTTCACCCCTCAGCCCACGGGAATATTCCGATGGCGTGGGACCGGAATCTCTCGGCTGGAGGGCTTGGCCGACGCCGTGTTTGCATTCACGGTAACCCTCCTGGTTGTCGCACTCGAAGTGCCGCGCGATTACAACGGACTCCTAGCCGTGATGCAGGAGTTTCCCGCCTTTGTTGCCACTTTCGCTCTGCTAATGTGGTTCTGGAACGTGCACTACCGATTTTTTAGACGCTATGGCCTGGAGAATGGGTGGACTCAGTTTTTCAACTGCACACTGCTCCTGTTGGTCGTCTTCATGGCCTACCCGCTGAAGTTTCTCATCGGCAGCGCGTTTTATGGGCTGTTCGGCATCGGACCAGCCGTCACGGGCATAGAAGGAATCGCAGATCTCAGTCGCCTCTACATTATCTACGGACTGGGACTGGGCAGTGTGTGGACCGTATTTCTCCTGATGTATCTCCACGCCTATCGGCAACGGTTTCACCTTAAATTATCCGAGGCTGAAATCATCTTAACTCGTGGCTCGATCTGCGAATTGGCCACTAACATCGCGCTTTGCCTGAGCTCCATTCTTCTGGCCATGTTCAATCAATTCATTTGGCAACCGGGCGTCATCTACGCCCTCACCGGCCCGCTTATGGGCTTACTCGGCTGGTGGCATGGCACCAAAGCTGACCAAGCGTTTCAAGCTGATCGGATGCGATCGTCGGGCCATCGCAACGCAGCTTGATCATCAGTCATTCCTCAATGCCCCGGCGTGCATGATCAGCTGCCGATCGGTCTTGGCCGCGTGAGCGAGATTGTGGGTCACGAGCACCAGCGCGGTGCGGGTTTCCCGGCACAATTCGAGCAACAATTCAATGACTGCATCTCCTGTCTTTTCGTCCAAATTTCCCGTCGGTTCGTCAGCCAAAATTAACTTCGGCGCATTCATCAAAGCCCGGGCTACCGCCACCCTCTGACGTTCTCCACCCGACAGTTTGGCCGGCACGTGATCAATGCGTTCACTCAAACCGACCCGGCGCAATAATTCCGTCGCCCGCGCTCGCTCCGAAGACCCGATCCCGCCCAATATCCTCGCGGCCATGATCACGTTGTCGAGCGCCGTGAGTTCGGGGATGAGATAAAAAGACTGAAAAACCATGCCTAGAAAGCGCCCTCGTTTCTTTGCATCGGTCTTCGTTTTTCCGTCCCAAAACAGAGTCCCCGCGTCTGGTTCATCCAACCCGGCCAAAACGTGAAGGAGCGTTGATTTCCCCGAACCCGACTCGCCGCGAATACTCACGCTTTCGCCCGCCGCCACCGCCAGATCGATACCAGTCAACACCGACAACGTGCGTTCGCCGCTGGCAAATGTTTTCACCAATCCCGTGGCCGTGAGAATCGACGCCCGTTCATCCGTTGTCGGCAACGTTGCGTTATTCACTGCGCAGGGCCTCCACGGGTTGCAGGCGCGCCGCTCGCCACGCGGGCAACACGCCCGCCAGTGTTGAAATAACGATCGCCGAGGTGGTGATTAAAATCAGGTCATTGCTCGAAAGATGCGCGGGGAGATTGCTGAACTCATAAAATCGCAACAAGGCCTCTTCGCTCCCCGTCAGTCGGGTGAATCCGGCAATAATGTCATTACGAAAACTCAGCACCGTAAACCCGAGCCCTACCCCCACCAATGTTCCGGTCGTGCCGATGATCAAAGCCTGCCAACAAAAGCACAGCGCAACATCTTTCGGGCGTCCGCCCATCGCACCCAATAAGCCAATCTCCCGTGTCTTCCGCACCACCGATATCAGCAACGAACTCGCCACTGAGAACGCCGCCACCACGATGATGAACAGGAGCAGAAAAAAGATCATGTTTTTCTCCAGCTGCACTACGAAGAGAAAGTCCTGATTGGAGTCCATCCACGACTTGGCGTAAGCCCCGGGGGCCACGCTGGGCAGCAACGCATTGAGCTTGCGAGCGGCTAAATCCGCATCGACATCGGGAGCCAATTTCACGTTGAAGCCGTGCACCCCTTCGCCCAGTCCGTAGAGCTCCTGCATCCGTCGCAACGTCACCAGAACCACACTGCTGTCGAGCGACTGGTGGCCGATCTGGAAAATTCCCACCACTTCCAATTCGCGCGGCAACATCACTTCGTCGCTCTTCATTTTTTCGAGCAACAACGGCGAGTAAATTTCGACCGTGCTGCCCAGCCGCGCCCCCAAAGACTGGGCCAGTCGCGCGCTCAGAATGATTGAGTCATCATCCAATAGTTCCAGCGATCCCGCCACGATGTAGCGGTCCAAGGGAATCACGTCATTCACCCGATTGACATCGACGCCTTGTAGCGCCGGGAACGCGGGCTTGAGGTCGTATTCGAGCATGACCACCCCTTCGGCA
>CAXBOL010000185.1:0-7988 GCA_963977295.1 uncultured Opitutaceae bacterium | reverse complement strand
GGGGTCGGTTTCGTGCTCGCCGACGGGATCCTTTCACTTTCCGGCACCCTTGATGCCGGCCTATTGCAAAGCGGAGGAGAACTGACCGGAGATCACCAAATTAACGGAGCCTTCTACTGGGATGGAGGAGACTGGACCGATGGCACCACAACCGTCAATTCAACCGGAACCGTTTACCTGAACGGCACTGGCCAAACCCTGTTCAACCGCACGCTCATCAACGAAGGCACCTTCCAATGGAATCAAGGCAACCTCACCCTGAACGGCGGGAGCACGATTTCGAATTCGGGAGTTTGGGAGGACAATGCCGCGGCGACCGAGGGGTTTGCTTTTATCTATTCCAACACCTCCTCGACATCCTCCTTTACCAACTCCGGCACTTATCAAAAAAACGGCGAGGGTGAGACCAACATCTATGTTCCATTCCTCCATTCGGGCATCCTAAATCTGAACGCCGGGATGCTCCGATTGCTCGAGGGCGGCAGTGTGAGCAGCACGGCGGAAATCAACACTGCATCAAATACTTGGATACGCTTCATTGGTGAATTCGATGTGGCCGATGCCGCCGCCCTCCAAGGCAACGGCACCTTCATGACCGTCGACGGCTCGATGGACCTCTCAGGAACTTTTTCCGGACGGCAGTTTTATAGCGCGAATTCAACCCTGACCGGCAATCATGACTTCGATACTTTCGCTTTCATCAGTGATTCCATCTGGGGCGCCGGAGCAACCGAGATCGGTTCAAGTGCCATCCTCAATCTCTATGGTCATACCGGGGAGGTCGGCACGATTTTGACCGGACGATCCGTCACCAATCGAGGCACGTTCAACCTCTTCTTCGGCGATCTGCTCCTCAACGCGGCGAGCTCGATCACCAATGTCGGCGTCTTCAACGACATGGCCTTTGGCACCGTGCTAAACAGCAAGTTCTACACGGCGATCGGCACCATCGGGACGTTTCAAAATCAGTCCGGCGGCACTTACGTGAAACAAGGAACGGACGTGACCACCTTCGATTTGGCTCTGGATAATTCTGGCACGATCCTCGTGCAATCAGGCACGTTGAAACTTCAAGCCGGCGGCTTCACCGGACCTACCGGCACAATCAACATCGTCACGGGAGCAGTGATGGAACTCGCCAGTGACTACGCCATCGACGAGGCCACCCTGGTCACGGGAGGCGGCACGCTTAAACTCTCTACTGGCACCCTGGACGCAGCAGGAGAAATTGGTTCCCGGTTCGAAATGTCCGGTGGCGTGCTCGATGGAGATCTTGAATTCAGCCGAAGCTTTGAAATTCAGGGTGGATCAATCGCAGCCAATAGCACCATCAACCTTACCGGTGAGGCCTCCGGTCTGCTGAATTCGGGGTCCCTCCTGACCCTGGATGCGACTACCTTAACCGTGGGCTCCGGAGCTTTTCTCACGTGGCAAAGTGGCGACATCGATCTGGCCAACAATAGCTCCATTCTGGTCGACGGTCTGCTGGATATGAAGGGGGACCTTTCCCTCACTCAATCTGGTGGTTCAGCTGCGTTGATCGACGTTTCGGGCACATTCCGTAAAATCGCCGGCGAAGCAACCAACACATTTGAGATTCCCGCCGAGATTCAGGGAGCAACTGTCCAAGGTTTGAGTGTAGGCACCGCGTTTTTTGCCGTTCCCGTCGACGTATCGGGACGCTTCGAAATTCACGAAGGCTCGGCCGAGCTCAGCCAAGGCGGCACTTCGGCGGGCGGTTTATTTGATATTTGGACAGATGCTCATCTCGAGATCTCAAATGGGTATACTTTCAATGATGGCACCAGCTTCGGCAACGGCGGCAGTCTCAATCTCTCGGGCGGGGACTTCGCGCTAAACGGCAATGTGAACCTAGGACCTCAAGCTTCGGTGACCGGGGGCGAAGTGACGGGCACGCACACGCTCGGTGGCACTATCCATTGGACCGGCGCTGCGCTCGACGCCAGTGGCACGACCACCATCGCCAACGGAGCGCACTTGATTTTGGACATCCCCGGCGAGGTCGATCTGTTGCGCAGTTTTCAGGTCAACGGCGACCTGGAATGGCGCTCCGGCAACATTCACGGCGGAGACGGAACCCTCGTGAATGACGGTCGTGTCGAGGTTTCGAACGATGGCTCTTTTGACAATGCCAACCTCGGCACCTACTCCATTATCAACAACGGCCAGTTCGTCAAAACCGGCAACGCGGGCACCACCACCATCGATGTTCCGTTCACCAACAATGGTCTGGTCAATGCCGAAGCGGGACTCATCCATTTTACGGATACGTTCACTTTCAACAGCGGAGGTAAACTGGGTGGGGGGATTAAATTCGACGTCCCTCTCACCCTCCCGGAGAGTTCGACGCTCGGCGGCAACGGCACCATCATTGGCAATATTTCTGCCGGTGGACTCGTTGCTCCCGGCAACAGCATCGGATCGCTCAATATCGACGGCGATCTCACCTTCCAATCCAGCACGGTTTCGTTCTTCGAAATCGATGTCACCGCAGTGCCCTCCCCCGTCGATTTCCTGAGCGTAACCGGCACCCTCACTCTCGATGGACTGCTCACGGCTGAATTCCTCAACAACGTCATGCCGGGTGTGACTGACAACTTCACCATTATCACCGCTGGAAACCTAACCGGCGCTTTTGCCAATATCCTAAATGGCGACCGCATCCACAGCGCCAGCTACTTCCAGTCGTGGGTGGTCAATTACGGTCCATCCAGCCCGTTCAATCCCAACTCGGTGGTCTTCTCGTCCTTCGAGTTTTCACCCGTGCCCGAACCTTCGACCTTCTCGCTCCTACTGCTCGGGATCGGCTTCGTCTTCTGGCAAAGTCGCCGGCGGCGAGTTTGAGATCGCCGGGTGATGCGTTTTTCTGCCGCAGCCGAACTCTAATGGAGTGACTATCCCCTGAACTTGAGCCGCTACTGCAGTGGTAAAGTTCAGCCGGAATATCCCAATAGGGAGTCAGCCACTTCCGCCCAGCCATAGGGGCCGCGTCCTGCCACTCGCAAAATGACCGCCCCGTGTTTCATGGGCGCCCACGTTCCATCCTCCCGGGCCAGCAAAAACGGATGCCCTACGGCCGCGAGTAAAGGCGCATCGTTCGCGCTGTCCCCTAAGCCGATCGAGTTGACGGATCGCCCATACGCGGACTCATAAAGCGCCACCACTTCCCGCACCGCCCGTCCTTTGTCGGTGCCCGCGCCTGTCACGGTGTGAAACCGGCCGCCGTGACGACACTCCAGACCTTCTTGCGCAAATTCCGCGTCCAATTTCTCCCAGAGCTCATCCGACAATTCATCGATCAGCGTCTCACTGTAATCTCGCTTCCGTGCCCGCCCTGCGGCCTCGAGCGTCAAGCCGGTCAATGCGGCCAAGTCCGCATCGGTGATTTCGCGGTAACCTCGTAAGGCCAATCCCGTCCGCTGGCGCACCCGATCCAGACGGGCCTGCACTTCATCGATCCTCAACCCTAGAACCTTTACGCGACGTCCTGATTCCTCCGGCGCGGGGTCCCAATCCCCCGTTGGCAAGCCGGAGCACTGAGGCGCGATGATTGCAGCCCCATTTTCCACGATACACGGCATCGAATGCAGGCCAAGTTCCTGTCGCAATGACCGCTGTTCCGCCGCCGTTTTCGAAGAACAGAACAAGACCGGCACGCCCGCCGCTCGCAATCGTTCGAGCGCCGGACGGGCCACCTCGGCCGAGTAGGTGTGCCAGTCCAAGAGGGTCCCATCCAAGTCGGTGAAAACCAACCAAGGTTCAGCGTCGCGCAATAACGGAGCCATACAGCAATTCGAATCTTACCAGTCGATCACGCCACCGGCACCGTCACCGAGGATCCGCCTTCGATCGAGACCGCCGCCCCGGCCAAATCGGCGAAGACGCTGTAATCCATACGATCCAAACTTTTGTAGATCCGCATCGGCGCGAGTTGCTCCCCATCCTTCAGGTAATTGCGTCGGGCAAGTTCTGCTTCAATTTCTTGTCGCAGTGACTCCGGACACAATTTCGAGTGATAAATCGTGCTTAACGACGCGGCGATCATGTCATCCACGTGTTCGTCCCCTTTCACTTCGTGCAAGTGAGGATTGCGGCTTTCGATCTGACTGATCTTTACCAACCGATGCATGTCATCGGTTTCGTCACCGTGCTCCAAGATTCCACCGTATTTCTCCAACATATGCACGTAATGGAATGTCTCGACCGCATAACCGGTGGCATAATCGATCGCCATCGCCAACTCCACCGTCAACGCATGCTCGCCGGCATTACCCGTTTTCACGATTTCAGTTTCGAAACCAGTATGATGCCCCACGAGGCGGTTTAAAATCTGATTGGTCTGCCGGGAACTACGGCCCCACTTGGCAAAGTAGAGCGAGTTCTCCACCACCTTGGGCTTCGAGTGCCATGAAATTCGCACCATCGAGAAATCGCTGTCGTTGATGTGAAAGCCCGCCGCATACTCTTTCACGTATTCATTCACCGCGCCCGGGAAGTAGTTATCGCTGTCCACGAATCCCACGTATTTGCGGCCCATCATTTTGGCCAAAAGGGACCCCATGATCATGCCTTCGGCTTTGCCGTTTCTGACCAAATCGTCGTTGCCGAGAATATCGGTATATCCCGCCTCGGCAAACGCCGCTGCGATGTGCGGGTCCTTCTGATGCACCACCACCACTTGCTTCTGCGTGAAGCGGCAGAAATTGGTGATCGCTTCCTTTTCCAAGTAGAATTTGTCGATCGGTTCGCGCGGACTGTTGGTGACGACGATCACCAGACAGGGATGGGGAATCCCCACTAAGACTCCTTCGATCAGCTTCAGTCGCTCGTTACGCACCGGCACCACGATCGCCATCTGACTTTCGATGTGATGGAGCGCCTCCGTCGGAACCATTCGCATGACCGAATCGTCAGCGAGGTCTTTGGGCGTCTCTGGCCCCGCGTCCAATTCGTAGACCTTCTGCAATCCATAGATGCGCACCGCACCCAATCGTTCGAACTCTCGCGGCGACTCAATACGCATAATTATAGGACTCCTGGGTTTCGGGGCAGCGTCCGAGGATCCCTCGGAACGTCGCACTGCTATGATGAAAAGAATGCATACACCCGTTTAAGCAGGATGGGTGCCATCCGATTCAGTGGGTATTTCTGACACCCGTATTCAACTTGCCGCCCACCTGCTCCCTTCGTTTTGTATCCACGTGAGTCTTCGTGAGAAAGCCATTCCATCAATCGGGTCTACGCACACCGTATCCATTGATCGTAAAGTTGAGGCTGAACTCACTCGAATCATCTATCGCGCCGCCGGATTCGGACTTTTTTCCAATTTTGCCCTATCGATTCTCTACACGGCGGGGATTTGGAGCTATTTCCCTAAAGCGCTTTCGATTTGTTGGTTAGCAACCATTCTGTTTCTTACCGCGGTTCGAACTGCGCTGCACTTCGCTTTCTTTCGACGACCGCGATCGATCGATGAACTGCCGTTCTGGCGCAACGCCTTTCTCGGCGCGATGACCTTGGGCGCGTTGCCTTGGGGGTTCGCCAGTTGGGTCTTTCTCGGTTCGAGTGAACTCCTGCCTCGTGCGCTCACCATTTTGGTCGTGGCGGGCCTGAATGCCGGCGCCGCTCGCTCCCTCGCCTCGGTCAAACCCGCCTATCTAATTTACGCCAGTGTCACGCTGCCTCTGGTGTTTGTTCGCTTCCTCACCTTCCACGAGGTGGGCAGCTGGACGCTCGCGCTCTGCACGGCCAACTATGTGCTCTTTCTGGTCAAAACTGCTCAGATGCAACGAGAGGATCTGAAAAAACTACACCGGCTGAATTTTGAAAACGAAGACTTGGTTTCGACCTTGAGCAAAGAAAAGGAAAACGCCGAAAACGCCAATCGGGCCAAGAGCGACTTCCTCGCGGTGATGAGCCACGAGATTCGCACCCCGATGAACGGGGTCATCGGTATGCTCGACATCCTCAAATCGTCCAAGCTCACCCCGTCACAGTCTGAGCAGGTGGAGGTCGCCACCAATTCGGCCGATTCCCTCCTGCGACTCCTCAACGATATTCTGGATCTCTCCCGCATCGAAAGTGGACGTCTGCAATTCGAGAAGACGCGGTTCGTGCCCGCCCGATTGGTCAAAGAGGTCGGTGAGCTTTTCTCCGCATCCGCTGGAATCAAGCAACTGTCCTGGAAAACCGAGATCGCCCCTGACATTCCCGCAGCCGTCGAAGGCGACCCCCTGCGTATCCGTCAAGTGCTCCTCAACCTCCTGGGCAACGCGGTGAAATTCACGGAATCCGGGGGCATTACTCTGAGCGTGAAATGCCTCAATGGCGCCCCTGAGGGCCAAGCCCGTATCCACTTCTGCATTCGAGATACCGGCATCGGTATGGAGCCGGGGACACTTGAACGCCTGTTCCAAAAATTTAGCCAAGCCGATTCTTCCACGACCCGCCGCTTCGGCGGTTCGGGGCTGGGGCTCGCCATTTCCCAACAGTTGGTCCAACAAATGGGAGGTCAAATCACGGTCAACAGCCGGCTCGAGGAAGGTTCGGAATTCTCCTTTGCGATCGACCTCCCCATCGTCGAAGCTCCGCTGCCGGCTTCCGTCACTCAATCTCCTTTCTCTTCAACCCTGTCGCCCCATTCCGGTCGAATCTTGATTGCGGACGATGATGCCGTAAATCGACGCGTGATCACCAAGATGCTGGAACACCTCGGTTACGAAACATTCGCCACGGTCGATGGGTTGGAGGCCGTGGAGCATTCTCAGGATGAGCCCTGGGCGCTTATTCTGATGGATGTGCAAATGCCTCGCATGGATGGGATCGAGGCGACCCGTCGTATCCGCGCCCAGCCATCCACCGCGCACATCCCCATCATCGCCTTCACCGCCAGCGTCATGGCCGAGGAGCGCGACCAGTATCTTGCCGCAGGATTTCACGATGTGATTTCCAAACCGATTCGCCAATCCGAGTTGAAGACCTGTTTGCAACAGTGGATGCGGTGAAATTGCCGTTGTGGACTTCCCATTCTCACCTCGGGCCCCTTTCCTCGTTCCTTGATGACTACACCGAATCGTCCTCGTAAAGTCGCCCTCCTCACCGCGGGGGGGCTCGCACCTTGCCTCAGTTCCGCCGTCGGTGGACTGATTGAACGCTACACCGAAATCGCGCCCGAGATCGAAATCATCGCTTACCGCGGTGGCTATAAAGGGTTGCTGCTCGGCGACAGCTATCGGGTTGGATCCGAAGAACGAGCTCAGGCATCCATCTTGCATCGCCACGGCGGTAGCCCTATCGGCAATAGCCGGGTCAAGCTCACCAACGTCAAAGACTGCGTGAAACGTGGCCTCGTCGACGAAGGACAGGATCCGCAGAAAGTTGCCGCCGATCAACTCATCAAAGACGGCGTGGATGTGCTGCACACTATCGGGGGTGACGATACGAACACCGCGGCCGCCGATCTCGCCGCCTTCCTTGCGACGCACGATTACGGACTGTCCGTGATCGGACTCCCCAAGACGATCGACAACGACGTCTTCCCTATTCGCCAATCGCTTGGCGCCTGGACCGCCGCCGAACAAGGCGCCCGCTATTTCCGCAACGTCGTGGCCGAGCACAACGCCAACCCGCGCATGCTCATCATTCATGAGGTGATGGGACGCTCCTGCGGCTGGCTCACCGCCGCCACCGCGGAAGCCTACGAAAAAATGATCGATGCCGAGGAATTTGTTCCCGGACTCGGCCTGAGTCGCTCCAATGTCGCCGTGCATGGCATTTATATCCCCGAGCAAGCCATCGACCTCGGCGCCGAAGCCACCCGCCTTCGGGCGGTCATGGATGCTCACGACAACGTAAACCTCTTCATCAGTGAAGGCGCGGGCGTCGCCAGCATTGTCGCCGAAATGGAAGCCCGGGGCGAAGCCGTGCCTCGCGACGCATTCGGCCATGTCAAACTCGATGCCGTTAAC
>CAXBOL010000184.1:0-7993 GCA_963977295.1 uncultured Opitutaceae bacterium | reverse complement strand
CGCGCTCGGTCGCCGGGACTGACACTCACTCCAGGCGGAAGCCCACCGTGGGTTCGTAAGTGATGACGCTGAGGTGCCTCTCGCGTGCCTCCAGGCTCCCCTGCCACACCTGTTCGCCCGCTTCATCGCGCAGGCGGACAACGATCTCATGCGGTCCCGGTGCAAGGGGTAGACGCCACACGTCGATGGCCGGACCATCGCTCGAAATGCCTTTGGCCGCATAGCTGCGCGTGTGCGCTTCACCGTCCACCGTGAGGGTCACCTCCACCGGCAGGCGATGAGGTTTACCCACGGGGGCACCGCGCATGTGGACGGGCAACTTGGCCAGCTCCTCCGGCGAACGCTCGGTGGCCGCCGTTTCGCGTGGGCCAAAGGCCTTGAAGGACAAGATCAGCTCCGGCGTAGCCCCCTCGGGGTTCGTCACCCGCAGATGACTCGCCCCCACCGTAATCGCGAGCAACAACGCGCAAAGACTGCCGAGCACGACAGCTCCACGCCATCGGCTATCGCGGACCTCGGGTGCCCGACTCGCCCCAACGCTCGACCACGCTTCGACCTCTCGGCGTAAGACCGCGTCCCCGCCGGGGGTGTAGTCCAAAACCCGCACGCCATCGCGGCGGCCACCCGCACGTTGCTCACGGAAAGATGGTTTGCGTTCCCCGTTCAAACGTTGCTCGGCCCAGCGATTGCCGTCGCGGGCGGCCGATTCCCCTCGCCCATCGCGCACGACCAGCACCCGTTCCACGCCCGCCGCCAGCAGACGCTCGACAAACTTCGGTCGAACCCACGCCGCCGTCGGCACTCCATGGACCTGATACCCGGGCAGGGTCCGGTGCCAACGCACCGGGTCAAATCGCTCCGCGCCTCCGATCGCATCCCACGCGACCAGCGCCAACCGCACCGGGGGCGCCCCACGCTTGAGGGCCGCCTGCGCTTCCGCTAGGATCGCAGGCTCCTCGGATACGGCGTCGAACCACGGCAGGTGCATGGCTTCGGAGTCACAGGATCCCACGCACACCGCGCAGCCCACACATCGCGTCGGGTCCACCCAGGCCTGGTGATCCCAAGGCTTGCCGTCGGTGCGCGGCACCATCTGCACAGCGTCAAAGGGGCAGTCCTGCATGCACTGGGTGCAGGCGTGGCAGCGCCCAATTTCCACCGTGGTCTGAAACGCGGCCGAGGGGCGTGCGGTTTCGTCTTGTCGTCGCGGTGGCGCAAAGCGGCGACCAAGCACCCAGGGCACACCCGCGCCCAGCAGACCGACACCGACAATCGCCAGCCACAGGCCGCTTTGCTCAAAACGCGACGCCAGCGCGAGCGGTGAAAGATACCAGGCATCAACCGTGAGCGCTTCGGGCCGCTCCGCCATGCGGGCGGGGGGATCGAGCGGCGCCGGAACCGCCCACGCCGCAATGCCGAGCGCCACCACCAAGGCGATTTTCAACCGGCGATCCGGCAGCAGTTTTACGCGATTCAAACGCACGAGGTGCAGCGCCAGTCCCACCGCGATTATCATCGGCAGCAACATGTGCAGGAAGAAGACCACAAAGAACAGCAGGCTCGGCACCAGGCGGTCGGTGAGAAAGAGCCTTTCCAGCGGTTCGCCAAAAATCGGCAACACGTCGAGGAAGCTCATCGAGGTGACCGCGATCTGCCGAGCGGGCTGATCCCACACCAGCCAGTAACCGGTCCACCCGATGAACCACACCACCGCGATCATCCCGACGCCCGTGACCCACGGCAGCCAGCGGGCTCCCGTGAATTTCAGGGCCGTGAGCATGCGCAGGGCATGCAACAGGATGAACAGCATCGCGAGGTCGGAGCTGTAGCGATGGAGGGCCCTCACCCAGCCCCCCAGCGAGCGGCCGCTCTCCGCCAACACCGCCAGCGAGTCGTGCGCCTGGTGCAGGCTGGAGCGATACCAGATCAATAGAGCGATGCCGGAAACCACGGCCCACACTAGCGACCAGTTGGCCAATCGACCCGTTTGCGCGAGTGGGTTGTCCTCCGCCGGCAGGTATCGCTGCACCCAGCCGTCCAGGCGCGACCAGTGGGCGTCAAACCACCGCAATAGGCTTTCGCCGCGCGCGGTTGGAAGGGACGGCTTGGCCGAACTCACGACTGTTCCGCCCCCACTTCAGCGGCCAGCGCCACGATGGCCTCGCGCAGCCAGCCTTCATGCCGACGGTCGAGATTGAAGCGGTAAGCGATGCGCCCTTGCGCATCGATCAGGATAAAAAGATTGGCGTGCTCCACGAGGCCCGTGCCGGGATCGCGCCGGGCGGAAAACTGCCAGTTCTCCAGCACGGCCTTGGTTGGCTCCACGGGTCCGTTGAGGTAACGAAACTGCGGGTACGTGAAGCCGTAGGCCTCGGCTACACTGCCCATGAGTTCGGTCGTGTCGTATTCCGGACTCAGCGAAAAGGCCCACACCCGCAGGCGGTCGCGCACGGCCGCCGGCAGGGCATCCAAGGTGTCCCGCACTTGCAGCAGGATTTCCGGGCACGAGGTCGAACAGGTGGCGTAGACCCCGGTAACCAGCGTCACCGCCCCCATGAGGTCACCGTCGGAAGCCGCCTCGCCGCGATGATCGGTCAGGGCAAACGCGGGCGGCGCGAGTTGCGTGCGAATTCGCTCACCCGGAAAGGGTGGCACCGGCGGCTCGGCCCCCGGGCGCCCGATAGCGTAAATCCCTCCCGCCGCCAACGCCCCGAACAGCATGCCCGCCACCGCCGCCCGGCGCGGCCAGACCGCGCGCGGCACGCCCCCCGAGAGCCCCGGACGCGCGGCCCCCATGCGCCAAATGCCGAGCAGCACCCCACAGATGAACAAGGGTTCCGCGAACATGATGACGACCGCCATCCACTCCATGCCGCCCGTGCGCGGATCGTAGCTGAAACACCAGACCTTGAACTCTTCAGCAAAAGCCCCCCAGAAGCCCCACCCGGCCGGTGCCACCAGGATCGCGAGCAGAAACAAAACGTAGACTCCGGTGGCCGCCGCGACGAACACAGGGAGACCCGCGCCGGTCATGAAACGGCCCAGCGCGACCCCCATTCGTCGCGCCGGGCCGGGGCTCCGGTGAATTGGATTAGCGGACTGGCCAGACATCGGCGAGAGCCTTCCAATTGGCGAAGTAGTAAACCGCAAAGCTGGCGAGGAAAACCCCCGTGAGCACGATCGTACCGCGCATACCCCAATGATCTTCCAGCATGGCTTCACCCGGCGCATTAGGCAGGGTTTCAGCCACCCCCCAATCGGCCATGGCCCGGCCGGCGTTGGATTTACCAAAGAATAGGGTGCCGACACACAGGATCACGAAGAGGAACAAACCAATAACCGCCACGATGGCGCCAATCCCCATGATACCCAGGAACAGGTGCGCCGCCGGTCCGTAAATGCCAGCGTGTTCAATGTCGTAAACCCGGCGGGCGACACCCAGCGAACCAGCGAAGGACATGCCCAGCGATACCGCGAGGATGCCACCGCCAAAGAGCCACGGTTGGACTCGCGCCGCACTGCGCCAGATGAAGTCGCGGCGAAACATCAACGGAATCACATAGTAGGCCAAACCCATGAACGCGAGGGTCGTGCCGCCAACCACCGTCGCATGGAAGTGACCGGTGATGCGCAGCGTATTGTGGGCAATGATGTTGATCTGCTGCGTCCCGAGGGTGACACCGGTGATGCCGCCCACAAAGCCAAAGATAAGCACGGACAACAGCGCCGCCGAAAAGGCCGGGTTGCGCCAAGGCAACGCGGCCACCCAACCGAACAGTCCCTTCACGTGACCTTTGGCGCGCATCGCCATCTCAACCGAAGCCGGCACCGTGAACCCGTGGATCATCGAGGCCAGCACTGCCAGATACATCGCATAGGACGTGTTCCAGATCTTCCACGTCGCACCGACGCCCGGATCGACCAAAAGGTGGTGGGCCGAGGCCAGATTGATGAAGAGGATGTAGAGCACGAAGGCGCCTCGACACACCGTCTCGTTGACCGGCTTCGCGCCCGTCGCGAGTTGGCCGATGAGATACCACACCGACACCATCGCACACACGTTGACCTGCTGCGACTGGTGCCCCAGGCCCCACCAGATCATGCGATACCACATGGGATCGGGTTGTCCGATCCAACCCATCGAAAACATAAAGGTCGGCACCATGACGATCGCACCGTGCAACAGCGTCACCACCGCGATGATGGCCGCCGCCGTCGCCCCGAAAGTCACCAAGGGCACCGAACCTTCGTAGGTCTTGTCGCGGCGCGCGATGTAGAGCGTGGCAAAGAAGTTGTAGACGCCAATGAGCGTGCCCACCGCCATCAGGATGATGCCGAGGTAGAACAACGGATGCGCCAGCAGCGGCAGATAACTCGTCATCAACACATCGGCCTTGCCCTGCAGAATGACCACGTTGGTCATGACCGCTCCCGTGAGCATCATGCCGAAGGATACCCACCCGACCTTGCGCGAGAACAGCTTCGCGTTGAGCGGCACGGTGCAGGCAAAATAGAGGATCGCGACCTCGAAGAACAGGATCCAGAAGATCAGCATGTTCAGGCCGTGGAAGGTGAGGATGCGATAGAACCAATCCACCCGCAGAAGGTGGACGGCCTGCCATCGGGTAAGCGCGAGCAGGATGGCGGCGATGCCTCCAAGGAGAAGAAACACAACGGCGGCCACCGCGTTGAGTTTGATAAAGCGCTGGGCACCGAGGCAGAAATTCAGGCCCGTGGTGTCACAAGCGCGGGCTTCGGCCCCGGGGGCAGAAAGCGACGCGGATCCGGACACGGGCAAGGTGGAGGAAGAGGACATGATTAAAAAGAAGGACGGGAGGTTCGGGATCGTGGGGACAGCGGAAACAGTCGGGGGCGCGATGGATCACTCCACTAGGATGTGCCCAATCATGTACTCATGACCAATGCCGCAAAATTCGTTGCAGATGATTGTAAACTCCCCCTTGGAGGTGGGTGTGATTGTGAGCACGTGATCGTAGCCCGGCAGCACCTGGAAGTTCATGTTGAGCGGCTGAAGCGAGAAACCGTGCTGCAGGTCGCCGGAGGACAGGTGCAGCCGGTATGTTTCGCCCTCGCGTAGCTTGAGCACGGGATACCAGGACCACATGCGGGCGAATAGGTAGGCCTCGCCGCCAGGAGCCGGCTCGACGACCGGAAACCCTTCACGCTCACCAACCTGATTGGCGGCCACAAAACGTTCGGTGCGTTCAAGGAAAGCCGCTGGCGTCACCGAGTAGGCTTCGCCCCGGCTGTTTTGTTTACCCTTAAAATGCCAGTAGGGCATCATCAGGCTCAGCACAAAGCACCAGAGCAGTGCGAGGCCGATCCAAAGCTTCTCTGCACCTTCGGGGGCGCGAAACCAGCCGCGGGCGGGAATTGTCAGACTCATGGGATAATCTCCTGGGTTAAATATGGGCACCTCACGGGAGCTGCGCGGGGGACACGTTGTAGAGTTCGATCCAGCCCCAGAGGGTGTAGGAAAGCAGCGGGATGAGCACGCCCAGCACCAGCAGGAGCCAGGGGTTGTCCATCAGTCGCTGCAGCAGCGGAGTTTTATTGTTGGGATTCATGGTAATACAGGAAGTAAGGATGGCGGCGCGACGGAACGTTGTATCCGCCACATTATGACAAGGAACCAGATGCCGCCAACGGCGGCGACGAGGCCTCCCAGCCCCATCACGCCCAGGCCCATCTGCTCGCCCAGCGAACGCACGTGCTGCTCCGAGGCGTAGGCCTTGCGCCCGGCCCCGTGCGCCCCGGCAAAGGCAAACCCGAGTGCAAAGACCGCCTGACCGAGGCCGAAACATAGCATCTGCCGCCCTGCCCTGCGCCAGCGCGCGACATCGACCCCTGCCGGGTTCGCGCCCGCCGCGATCAGGTAGCCGGCAGCCATGAAGGCCGCCGTCACTCCACCCAACGAGGCGTGATAGTGGGCCGGCACCAACGTGGTAGAACTTCGGATACACGCACCGAGAATGAAACCCAGCAGGGTCAGCCCCGCGCTCATCTGGCCGGTGCGCAGCGCCAGCCGGGCCACTCCTTCGGTCGGCAGACCTTGGCGCCGAACGTGCCTGCCCACCAAAACCAGTGTGAGCATCACCACCGGGAAAATAGTCCAGCGCATGAGCCAAGTCGCGCCTTCCACGTAAAGCAGGTGATCGACACCTTGCAGACTGAACAGAGGCATGAGCAGATGCGGGCCGACCAGAGCACCAAACAACCAGCGCGCCGAACGGGCCGACAGCACCGACTTCCCTGTCGCGCGCCGAGCCAACCACAGCCACACCGCCAACATGGCGCAGACGTTGGCCATCTGCAGAACGTGTCCGGGAGCCCAGTGCGCCAGTTCAAAATGAGTGAGCCGCTCCAATCCCGCGGGCAACGCCGTCTGCGTGGTGACCCAGGTAACCGCTGCCGCCACCAAGGTGACCGTCGCGGCCTGCACGCCGGTGGCGGCATCGGGTGGCAGGCCGGTCGCTGCCCCTTCGCTGGGTGTTGCCAGCCCCCGGATGACAAAACTGAGGACACCGAGGAAAAACAGGCTCAGCCCTCCGAGAAATAACGGGTGATCGATGACCGGCACGTAGTTGGCCAACACGGGTTCGGCGCCGCGCACCGCCGCCCCGGCCAGCATCAGCACCATTCCGCCAAGGGCAGCCCCGGTCGAAGCCGTAGCCCCCCACCCTCGCAGTCGCGGCGCTCGCAAGGCCGCAAGTGCGGTCACCATCGCGTAGAACCACACGACCAACGCGAGATCCACATGCACCACCAGGCATCGTTTAAAGAAAAGCGGATCGTCCAACCACTGAGCGAACCACGGCAGGCGACCGACCACTACCGCCAGCGACAGCAGTCCCGCCAACCAGAGACTCGCCAACGCTAGGTTGAGCCACCGCAGCGCCGACGGCGGAACTGCGACTAACTGCGGAACAGGGGAATCGGAGTGCGACGCGGGACGATGTGACAGCCGCGAGGCGGAAGAAGGTGGGGACAAAGTGATCACGTCCATGAGCATTGGACACGGATAATAACCGAGGGCGTTTCACGCCGCCTTGATCTGGATCAAGGCCGAGTGCGATTGCAGAGCGTAGACTCCGGCATGACTCCAAGCCGTCCATCCGACGTCGGGCTCGCCGACGTGTCCCGCATCTCGATCTCCGGGTGGGAGCGGCTCCGTGTATTGGCGGTGCTCACCAAACCACGACTTGCGTTCTTCTCCGTGTGCTCCGGCGTTTCGGGCATGCTCGTGACGCAGCCGGAGCCGTCATTGATACTGGCTACGACGCTCGGCATCACCCTGGCTGCGGGGGGGGCCTTGTCCCTCAATCAATGGTGGGAGCGGGAGCCCGATCGATTGATGCGGCGCACTGCTGACCGGCCTCTGCCCGCCGGACGGGTCACTGCTCGGACCGCACTCACCTTCAGCCTCGCCTTGAGCTTGGGCGGTTGCGCGGTGCTGGGGTTCTTTACCACCCCGCTGGCGGCGGCAGTAGCGGCCCTCATCATTGTGCTCTACGGTCTGATTTACACCCCGCTCAAACGCCGAACTCGCTGGGCAACTGAGATCGGCGCAATCTCCGGCGCACTGCCTCCCCTACTCGGGGCGGCCGCCGGGGCGGCGCCGGACAATCGCGCCGCCTGGGCACTTGCCGCAGCCATTCTGTTCTGGCAGATGCCGCATTTCTTCGCCATCGGCTGGATGTATCGTGCCGATTATCGCCGCGCCGGCTTCAAACTGCTGCCGGTCGTCGATGGCGATGGCACGGCGACCGCCGCGTGGTCGATGGTACACTCACTGTTGTTGGGCGCCGCCGTCCTGTATCCGTGGGCCCGCGGCTTCGTCGGGCCATGCTACGGGGTGGTCGGGTGCGTCACCGCTCTGGTCATGCTCCACGCCTCACTGGCGATGCTGCGGGCTCCGCGCGGCGAACGGGATCTCCCCGCCCGCCGCTTGTTTCTGGGGACCATCGCCACC
>CAXBOL010000183.1:0-8001 GCA_963977295.1 uncultured Opitutaceae bacterium | reverse complement strand
CGATGCGTCAAAGTAATACGATGTTGCACCGGTTGCGGTGGGTTTCGTTCGTTCTGATACTCCTCACGAGTATGCGGGCGCAGGGACCTGAAATCACCTTGTCGGGGACTGGGTGGTGGCAAGACCGAGCTTTGCGTCGGGCATTGTCGGAATTGGACGTATCGGTTGATTCGAGTGTGATCACCGCCAACCGAGTCGAGGATGCGGTGTTCTTCGTGATGTCTTCGGTGGCCGAGGAAGGCTACCTGCGGCCTGAAATTGGGGCCCGGATTGTCCGCCAGTCAGGGGAGGAATTAACTCATCGATTCGACATGGATTTCGTGGATCTTTTGCCGCGTCCTCTGCGCGCCGTCGAAGTCGCACTCACCGTCAATTCCGGGGTGCGCTACACCTTTGGTGAGGTCACGTTTGCGGGTGATCTGACGATCGTGGACGACGAACGGGCGCGGGCGTTGTTGATGCCTCAAACCGGACTCTTATCGAGAACGCGCGATGTGTTTTTTACGTCGGGAAAACTTCGAGCGGGGCTGGAGCAAATCCGGTTCGAACTGGAACGCGGAGGCTATGCGGAGGCCAAGGTCGAAGTGATGACGGAGAAAAGAGATGACGGAAGTGGGAAAGTTGATTTACAGATATCGATTGAGCCTGGTCCGCGCTGGATCATCGAGACCGTGAACTTCTTGGGCGATGCGGATCGAGCCGAGGACCAGGCGGCCTCGAATCGATTGATCGGTCAGAATTGGACTCAGGCTCTTGAACAGGATTGGCTTGAGCGAGTCAGGCAGTCGTATTATAAGGACGGATACCCAGATGTGCGATTATTCGCCAGCCATGAGATGGCGACCGCGGAAGGGCAGACCCGAGCGGTCTCGCTGCAACTCACGATTGAAGCAGGGGAACAGGTGCGGTTGGGCGCGACGAGGTATGCCGGAAGCCGTGCGGTTAAAGAAGTGGTGTTGCAGCGTCGCGCGGACCTGACCGCCGGCGGTAAAATGAATCCCGTGGAGGTGGAAGAGGCGCGGCGACGACTACAACGATTGCAGGCGTTGCGTCGGGTGCGACTTCGTTATGAACCGACGTCGGGCTCCGAGCGGTCGCCGGTGTTCGATCTCGAGGCGCGAGATCCGTGGGAATTGAGTCTTTTGGCGGGTGTGGGCAGCTATGAGCAAGTGCGGGGCGGGGTCGAGTTGAAAGGCAACAGCCTTTTTTCGCGCTCCCATCAACTCCGTTTGGAAGCGGTTGCGTCTCTCAAGAGTTTGCGGGGTGACGCGGTTTACACGGTGCCCGAAATTTTTGGTGAATCGGTGGACGGAAATGTGCGGCTGTTCGGGCTCGATCGGGAAGAGTTGTCGTTTCAGCGCCGCGAATATGGTGGATCGGTGGGCCTCAGTCGGCGGAGCTTACCTTGGTTCCAGGCCGAGGGAATCGTCGATTACACCTTTCAGCAGTTGGCGAATGATGAGAACGAACTGGGCACCCGAAGCACTGATTTACAGGACACGGTCACGGCGAGCATGACTTTGGGCCTGCGTCGAGATCGCCGGGATAATCCGTTGTTGCCTCGGGAAGGCCAACGTTGGGCGGTGCAAGTTGAGATTGCCGATGGAGCGTTGGGTGGAGAAGCTGTATTCCAGCGGTTGGAAGCGGGATGGTCGTGGCACAAGCCGTGGAAAGCGGACAATTGGTTTCATGTCGGCTTCTCCCATGGCACCATCCTGACTTTGGCGCAGGCCAACGATCGTAACTTACCCGTGAACAAGCGATTCTTTCCAGGTGGGGAAAACAGCTATCGAGGGTTGCAAGCTGGCGAAGCGGTGCCTCGTGACGGAAACGGTGAACTGATTGGAGCGAAGAGTTTCACGATGTTGAACCTCGAATTCGAACAGGCAATTACCCGGCGGTTTAGCGCAGTGCTATTCTGGGACGGCTTGGGAATTACGGCCAGAGTGGCTGAGTTCCCGTGGGAAGATACGCTTTTCGCGGTCGGAGCTGGTTTGCGTTACAATACCGTGATCGGTCCGGTGCGACTGGAGTATGGCCACAACCTCAACCCGCGATTGGGTGATCCCGACGGAACTTGGCATTTTTCGATCGGTTATCCGTTCTAAAGTGACAAGGGCTCTGCGCCGGTCTGACGCAGTTGATGAGACGCGGCGGCGCAAGTGAACTGATTATAATCCCGTCGCAGGTTTCTACGGACGGTCGGATCGACTTGCAAACGATGGGATCTCAATAAGTTAAAGGAGCGATGCCGGGGGCGGGCCGACGAAATCTGGTTGGCCTGTGACCTGCAGCAGTAAACTCAATTTAACCCACTACTCACATGCTTGTTTGGATCTTACTCATTATTGGACCGATGCTTTTTGGCCTCTACGCGCAGTCGAAAATCCGTCGGGCTTACGATAAAAATGTTCGCGTGGCGTCACGGGGCCGGATCACTGGTTTCGAAGCCGCCCAAGCCGTCATGAATTCGGCCGGGATTCACGACGTTGAAATCGTGCAGGTCCCCGGCCAACTCACTGATCACTATGACCCGGTCAATAAGCGGTTGGCTCTTTCCGAGCACAACTATCGCGGCACCAGTCTCGCCGCCCTCGGGGTAGCGGCCCACGAAGCGGGTCATGCGATTCAGCACAAAGTCGGTTACTCGATGATGAAGGTGCGTCAGACGATGGTCCCTGCGACGCAGATTGCTTCTCAGATCTCAAGCTGGGTGATGATGGGCGGTATCTTTCTCTTCATGTTCGCGGGATCCGCGCTCGGCTACAACCTGTTGGTCGTGGGTGCCATCGCCATGGCCGTGGTCGTGTTGTTCCAGTTGGTGACGCTACCGGTCGAGTTTGATGCGAGTCGGCGAGCGAAGGTGCAGTTGGTGCAACTCGGTATTCTCGAGCGTGACGAGATGGAAGGCGTTGACGAAACATTGAACGCAGCGGCCCTGACCTATGTGGCCGCGTTTGTGGCGGCGCTCAGTTCGTTGCTCTACATTCTTTCCATTCTGAATTCGAACCGCGACTAGCTTAGGTTGGCATTGTGCCATTCGTTTAACCGACTCCTTCAATGGAGTCGGTTTTTTTATATCTCAGTCACTACTTCACCGACCGAAACGGTTACAATTCGGATTGCGCGGTTCTCGGGCAAATCGTTGGGTGGAGCATGAATAATCCGCCCCCTGAAGTCTGGAGTCTTACCTCTTACTTTCCTGAATTCGACGGCTCTGCTTTTCGTGAATTTAAACGTGACCTGAAAGCAGATACCGCCGCGGCCTTGGCCACGATTCAGGAGCTCACGCCGCTGGCTTCCACGTCGGTATCGGCATGGGCAACGATGTTTGCGCAATGGGAAGGCCTCCAGGCGCGCTTGGGGCATTTAAGTTCCTACCTCGGTTGTCTCGGTGCGGCCGACGCCGCCAATGAAGCGTATCAGGCCGAAGCGGCGGCGCTTTCCGAGACCGAAGCGGATTTGGGTAAACTCACGGCAAGTCTCAAGCGCGGCCTCGCCGGGGACGATGCCGGGGCTTGGGACGCGCTGTTGGCGCAACCCGAATTGTCCGATGCCGTTCATTCCCTCACGCAATTGCGCGAAGCCGGGCGCAGCTTAATGTCGGCGGACGAAGAGAATCTCGCCGCTGATCTCAATGTGGATGGATTGCATGCGTGGGGGCGGTTGTATGACACGGTTTCAGGTAAGATGGAATTTTCCATGCTCTGGCCGGAAGGGCGGGAGGAAACGCTGTCGATGTCCCGTCGCCGGGCGCTGATGTCTGACGCGAACCGCGAGATTCGGCGGTCCGCCTTCATTCGCGGTAATTCGACTTGGAAGGCCGCTGAAGATACGATGGCGGCCGCCCTCAATTCTATCGCGGGAACCCGGCTGACGTTATATGGCCGTCGGGGCCAAAAGAGTTTTCTCGATCAACCGATGCACGACAACTCGGTGGCCACTGAGACCGTTCAGGCCATGTTTCAGGCCATCGCGGACAATTATGAAGTGTCTCGGCGAATCCTGCGCGCGGGCGCGAAATTGCAAGGCACGCCGGCGTTGACTTGGTATGACTTGGAGGCGCCCCGGTTTCCTTCGGCTCCAGCCGTCAGTTGGGCCGAGGCGGTTTCCTTGTGTGGCGGAGCCTTTGCGAGCACGTATCCAGCATTAGGCGACTATTTCCAGTCCTCGCTGGGCAAACATTGGGTGGAGGCGGAACAACGGGCTCACAAGCGGCCGGGGGCCTTTTGCACGGGGTCTTCGCTTACCGCAGAGGAACGCATATACATGACCTTTAATGGCACCATGTCGGACGTGAATACATTGGCACACGAGTATGGACACGCGTGGCACAGTCATTTATTGGGAGACTTACGTCCATGTGCCCGCGACTATCCCATGACGCTGGCGGAGACGGCGTCGACCTTTGCCGAAAACCTTCTCAGTCACGGTCTCATGGCGAACTCGGCTCTCACGGCGGAGCAGCGAGCCTTCCTGATCGATCAGTCCACGAATCACGCTCCGAGTTATTTGCTCAATATTCCGGTGCGCTATAAGTTCGAAGAACGCTTTTACGAGGAGCGGCGTGCGGGGGTGGTGCCGGTGAGCCGAATCAAGAGTTTGATGGTGGAGGCACAGCGGGAGGTCTATGGTGAAACCTTGGAGCAGGGCGGGGAGGATCCGTGGTTCTGGGCTTCCAAACTTCACTTTTTCATCACCGAGCTTTCGTTCTACAATTTCCCCTACACGTTTGGCTTTTTGTTGAGTCAGGCGCTTTACGGCGAATTCGTGCGGGAAGGGGCGGGTTTCCTGCCTCGTTATGAAGCCTTCCTGCGCTTGACGGGGTCGGCCTCCTGCGAAGATGCGGTCAAACAATCGCTCGGACGCGATCTGCGCGATACGGCGTTTTGGGCGTCTGGGATCCAGGCCATCGAGCCCAAAATTGCGGAACTCGAAGCGTTGATCCCGTCGTAGGTTCTTGTTCCGTAAACAAAACCCCCGTCTGGGCCAATAGACCGAGACGGGGGTTGAACACTGTCCGGGTTCGAGGGTTAGCCTAAATGGCTAAACACGCCCACCATTAGGATTTAAGATCAAAGCGGTCCAAGTTCATGACCTTGGTCCACGCGGCGACAAAGTCATGGACGAATTTCTTTTGGGCGTCGTCGCAGGCATAGACTTCAGCGATGGCCCGGAGTTGGGAGTTTGAGCCGAAGACGAGGTCGACTGCGGAACCTATCCACTTGATCTCGCTGGATCCATTCTCGCGAGCTTCATAGAAGTGCTCACAGCGGGCCGACTTCTTCCATTCCAAGTTCAGAGTGAGCAGGTGGACAAAGAAATCGTTGGTCAACGTCTCAGGGCGTTTGGTGAAGACGCCGAGTTGTGACTGGCCGACGTTGGCGTTGAGCACGCGTAAGCCACCGACCAAGACGGTCATTTCCGGAGCGGTGAGCGTGAGGAGTTGGGCGCGGTCGACGAGCAATTCTTCAGCGGAGCGATTTGGGTCCACTTTCAGGAAGTTGCGAAATCCGTCCATCACGGGTTCGAGCACCGCGAAGGATTCGACATCGGTCTGGTCCTCGGTCGCGTCGGTGCGACCCGGGGCGAAGGGAACCTTCACCTCGTGACCAGCGTCCTTGGCGGCCTTTTCGACCGCGGCGCACCCACCCAAAACAATCAGATCCGCGAGCGAGACCTGCTTGCCGCCTGACTGATCGGCATTGAATTCGGTTTGAATCTTTTCGAGGACGTGCAAAACCTTCGGCAGTTCTTCGGGCTGATTGACCTCCCAATCCTTCTGGGGGGCCAGACGGATGCGGGCGCCGTTGGCACCACCCCGTTTATCGGTGCCGCGGAACGTCGATGCGGAAGCCCAGGCGGTGATGACCAGTTGGGGGATAGTCAGCCCCGAGGCGAGAATACGGGCCTTGAGGGCGGCGATATCGTCGGCGTCGACCAACTCGTGGTCAACGGCGGGTAGAGGATCCTGCCAAATTTCGGTTTCGGTCGGCACCAGGGAGCCGAGATATCGGGAAACTGGTCCCATATCTCGGTGCGTGAGCTTGAACCAAGCTTTGGCAAACGCGTCAGCGAATTGGTCGGGGTTCTCGTAGAAGCGCTTCGAAATAGGGCCGTAGGCGGGATCGAGTCGCAGGGCAAGGTCGGTGGTGAACATGATCGGCGCATGACGCTTCGCGGGATCGTGGGCATCGGGCACGGCGTCCGCCGCGCCGCCGTCGGCTGGAATCCACTGGGTGGCGCCGGCGGGGCTTTTGGTCTGCACCCATTCGTAGCCAAACAAGTTTTCGAAGTAGTTGTTATCCCATTTTGCGGGCTCGGTGGTCCAAGCGCCTTCCAAGCCGCTGGTGATCGTGGCACCGGCATTGCCCGTGCCAAAGGTGTTCTTCCAGCCCAAACCTTGTTCCTCGAGCGGGGCGGCCTCGGGCTCGCGTCCGACATATTTGCCCGGATCGGCCGCGCCGTGGGCTTTGCCGAAGGTGTGGCCACCCGCGATAAGTGCGACGGTTTCCTCGTCGTTCATCGCCATGCGGCGGAAGGTTTCGCGAATGTCACGCGCAGCGAGGAGTGGGTCGGGGTTACCGTTCGGACCCTCTGGGTTGACGTAAATCAGTCCCATCTGGACCGCGCCGAGGGGATCTTCCAGATCACGATCGCCGGAATAACGTTTGTCGCCCAGCCACTCTGTTTCGGGGCCCCAGTAAACGTCTTCTTCTGGTTCCCAGACGTCTTCACGACCGCCTGCGAAGCCCACGGGTTTTAGCCCCATCGATTCGATCGCGCAATTACCGGTGAAGACCATCAAGTCGGCCCAGGAGAGTTTACGGCCATACTTCTGTTTGATCGGCCATAAGAGGCGGCGCGCCTTATCGAGATTGCCATTGTCGGGCCAACTGTTGAGAGGAGCGAAGCGAAGCGTGCCAGCGCCGGCACCCCCGCGGCCGTCTTGGATGCGATAGGTGCCGGCACTGTGCCAAGCCATGCGAATGAAGAATGGTCCGTAGTGACCGTAATCAGCTGGCCACCAAGCTTGGGAGGTCGTCATCAGCGCCTCGATCTCGGACTTCAACACCGCGAGGTCGATCGTCTTGAATTCGGACGCGTAGTCGAAATCCTCGCCCATGGGATCGGACAGGGTAGAGTTCTGGTGCAGAATTCTCAGATTCAGTTGGTTGGGCCACCAGTGCTGATTGGACATGGTGCCTGCAGGGGGGCGAGCTTGAGTAGCGCCCATAACAGGGCATTTGCTGATGTTGTCTGACATAATTGGGTTTCTAGGGTTGGGAAAAGTGGCAGTTAAGCCGGAATTGGGAAAAGAGATGGGAGGGGAGATTCAGCCGTATGGCGAAGAGCGCAAAATTTTGGTCCGTTTTATCGCATCATTCTGAGGCTTTTGGCAAATTGAGACAATCCGGACAGGTGCCCCAATAGACCACTTCGGCCTCATCGATTTCGAATCCAAAGTCGGAAACAGGAGAGAGGCAAGGGGAGTGACCCACCGTGCAGTCGACATCGACAGTTTTGCCGCAACTTCGGCAAACGAGGTGATGGTGATTATCTCCGGTCCTGGTTTCGTAACGGGCGGGAGAACCAGAAGGTTGGATACGCCGCAGGAGTCCTTTTTCCGAAAGAACGCCGAGGACATTGTAAACTGCCTGACGGGAGATGGCGCCAATCTCCCCGCGGACATCTTCCGCTATGACATCGGCAGTGCCGTGAGGGCGCCCCGAAACGGCTCGTAACACCGCTAAGCGCTGCGCCGTCACCGGAATCTGGTGCTGGCGAAGTATTTCAACGGCATTAGTCACTCCATCGAGGCTAATCAGAAATAGACAGAGTCAAGAATTAGATTAATTAAACAAATCGGATAAATAGAAGGGACAGATAAATAGAAGGGACAGGTGAAATAGACTGGCGATTAGCAATTGATTTGGGTTTGGTGTGAAGCGCTATGCGTCAGGCTCGGATTAAATTGGATTCGGAGAGGGAGGCGGCGGT
>CAXBOL010000182.1:0-8006 GCA_963977295.1 uncultured Opitutaceae bacterium | reverse complement strand
ACGGAGTGGTTTCCAGGCCCAGTGCTGCTGGTACTCGGCCCCTTGCTCGATCCAGCGTTTAATGATCGCCCGGTCCCGGACCGTGACTTGATGCAACGCATCCGGCGGCGGCATGACTTTGAGCGGATCGTCGCTGGAAAGTCGCCGCCACACCTCGGACTCCTCCGGTTTGCCGGGCACAATCCCCGTGATCGTGCGACCCGCTTTGTTGACGTGCGGCTTGATCGCTAACTCCCGTAAATCGAGCCGGAGTTCCGACTGATTGTTAGCCGCGTCGGGACCGTGGCATTTGAAGCACGAGTTGGACAGCAACCGCCGCACATCGCGGTTGAAATCGATCGTCTCCGGCACCGGCGGCGTGGTGGCAAACACGTCACTCGCCAACGCCAACAGGGCGGTGCTCAAAAGCATCAGACTACAGCGGCGCGCACGGCCAACCGGGAAACTCTTCATCGGGGTAGACAAGGCCTCCCGATGAAGGGGAAACTCACCCACAGGGCAAGCCCCACCGCATGTGATTGCGGCCGAGGACGAGCTTAGCCGTGGCGATGCAGTAGAAAAGCCAACGAATTAGAAGGAAGGAGTAGGCTTGAACGCAATGAATGCGACAGCGACGCAGAATAGACTGATTTTTTAACCATCCCGCATGGCGGGAAACACGAAGTCCCGCTGAGCGGGATACCGACTACGCACTGGAACAATTTACACTGGGTTGAACCGAAAAGATTTCGATGAAAACCACGAAATGACTTTAATGGGGAACTCAAATTCCTGCCATGAGAAGGGGCAAGCAACCCACCGTTTGGTGGATTCTTACTCTTTCTAGTTCGGATTGATTTTCAGTCGTGGTTTAACTGCATGGTTCCAGCTTAGACCCACTAACAGGACGGATCGCTGGGCCACCCGCGGTGTGCTGGGTCGCACTCCTTGGGACCGGAGTTCAAGTTGAAGTGAAGAGTCTAATACCAATCACTGTTTTGGTTTGGCCTAACGCACCAAAGCCACGGAGGCACGGAGATCTGAAATAAGTTAACAAGCGCTGAACTTTGCGACCTTACCAACTTTGTGACTTTGCGTTAAAATTAGTCTGCGGAATTTAGGACTGTTTGACGGCGCACCCAGCGGTCCGGCCCTACCCCGGGATACATACTCCAATCCAAGTTCCTCCCCTCACGGGCGAAACGCGTTTGGTGACCGAGGTTACTTCATTCACTCCTAGATCAGCTCACACGCGCCGCCGGCACAGGCGACGGTCTGTTTCAACTCCGTGATGTCTTCATCCTCGCACAACGCGGTATAGTCCACGGGTCGATAGCCCAGCTGATTCCACCGCTGGATATCCGCGAACGTCAGCACCGCTTCACGCGGGGCCTGCGCGTAGGCTTTGTCTCCGCAATCTTGCAGCAGGGCGATGCCGGTGAACGACTCACGATAGCGCCAGATGAGATCGGCCACTTGATCCCATTCGTCGGGACGCACGGTGACCGTGCATGACACGTTGTGATGCAGTCCACGCGAGTGATCTTCGTGGCGGCGGCCGGCCTCCACCCAGTTGAGTTGCACCCGGCGGATGTATTCCAAATGCGTCACCGCATCGAGATCGTCCCGATAAATGCCAAACTCCGGTCCCTCCACCGGAAACGTGATGACCTCGGTGCGACCGTGGGGATCGTAAACACTGTCCTCCACCATGTGGGTGTTGTGCTGCTTGAAATGCTGAAACACCGGATCGTATTTGTTGGTCTGCACACGACGGAAATAGCGCACGGCATGATGCGGGTGCAGACCGCTCGAAGTGCCAAGCAACAAGCTCGCCGTGCCTTCCGGTTTTACGCAGGTCGTGCGCGCGGCCGGATTGATGCCGATGGCGCGTGCCACGAGGAGATTGACGGCCTTCACCACCGCCGCTCCCGTCTGCAGCACCTTAGGATTCAACAGCAAGTCCGGTCGATCCAACACGCCACAAATCGAGACGCCCAACAGCGCTTCCCGTTCGGTGATCAAACGGGAGATGGGGGACAGATATTTAAAGTCGGTGTAACCGGCCTGCAACGTGCCGATGAGGGCGGCTTGCGCGCAAAGCTCATAGAATCGAGCCGGATTTTCCGCCGCGGCCGCCGACATGGTAGTCAGGTTGCAAAATTGCACGCCGGACAATTGATCGCCGTCGCACAGCTCGCCGGTGTAGCCGAGTTCGCGCAGCCGTGCGGACGTTTCCGCGTTCACCGGCAGTTTCGGATTCAGACCGATCTCTACGCACGGGTTCGCGCCATAGTCGGCATTTTCGACAAAGTAGAACCCGGGTTCTCCGAACTGCTTCTGCGATTCAAACAAATGATCAAATTGCGCCCGAGTCGCCTCCGACCGCACGATCACCGCGGAGTTGTTGCTGGCGGAACGCTGGGGGTGCGTTTCGAACCAGTTGCCGGTTTTGGCACGCTCCATTTCCTCGTCGTCCGCCGAGAACAAACAGATCGTCGCCGACCGCCGGATGCCGCCGGAGAGGACCGCTTTCGCTCCCCACATCAGACAATCATAAGCCTCGATGGGCCGCAGTTGGCGGCCGGCTGCGCCGCGCAGCAGTTTCTCAATTTTGTCGAGCGCATACATCAGCGGCTCGGGACCTGGGGCCTTGCCTCCCGACGTGCGCAACGGCGCACCTGCGGGACGAATATCAGAGTAGTCAAACGCCACCCGCCGTCCTTCGACCGCCGCCCGCAGGAGCTCGTGCAACGCATCGGCCCACCCTTCGATCGTGTCCGCCACCACCCAAGTGGTCGGTGTGGCATCGACCTCAGGCAACGGGCCCATGGCGGGTAATTTTGCGACATGTTGCCGTTGCACCGAAAATCCTACGCCGCAGCCACAAAGCAGCAGGTAAAGGCTCTCCCGAAACGACTCGAGACGATCGATGTGCATGAACGCACAATTAAAGATCCGCGCGTGCTTTTGCAGGATCGCTTCGCCCCCAAACTGCAGGCTGCGCATCGACGGCAACACCCGCTTGGCCTCGACCTGCGCAAAGGCTTGGTTGATCGCGGCATGCAGCGACGAAAGCGGTCCCAATTTGGCCACCAGATCCGGCGTGACTTCGCCAGCCTTCAGGGCTCCGCGGGCCACGTCCACCAGCGAGGTGTCCGCATAGTGTCCCAGGTGCATATCGCGCACCCGCGCCACGCCTTCCGCCCAGGTTTCACGACGCTTCTTGCGCTCGTCGTAGCGGGCGTATCGGGACACGGCGATGTAGTCCTGCAGACCATTTTCAGGATGAGAAACAGGGCGCGATTCGAGGGAATTAGCGCCGACAAAGGATTCGTTAAAATTCATAGCAAAAGAAACAAAGAGGGATAGTCCCGACACCCAGATACCGCCTGTAGTGCTTCAACGGGCCCACCACCCCAATATATTGTGGTCCGAACGCAAACCAGATCCGTGCGCAAATCTTGCGAATTTTGTAACCGCTCTCCCCCACACGGTTGCGAATCAACAATTTTGAGCAGAAACCAATTCTATCGAACTACCCAATCAAAACCGGCCGAGTGGGTCGGGGATCATACGATCCTGACCCTGCCCGAATCGCGCACTCGACCTGTCAAGGATCAGTTGCTTGCGAAACATGGTTGCAGCCGAACAATGCCCAAGAACATGCGCTCACTTTCTATCGAGCCCTACATTGTGTGGAGGACGCCAGATATCTACGTGCTCAACAAGCCACCCGGCTGGCCCACCACGGGACGCACCTTGGCCGACGAAGACTGCATCCAGTTCCACTTGATGCGCCATCATGGCGGCATGGTGTGGGCGCTGCATCAACTGGATGCCGACACCTCGGGCGTGAACCTCTTCACCACGCAGAAAAAGTGGGTGCAACCGATCAAGGTCCTTTGGAGCCATCCTGAAACGTGTAAGGACTACTTCGCTATCGTTCACGGCACGCCCAATTGGGTAACTCGCGAAGTCGATCAACCCATCGGCAAAAATGAGCTCGGGGTTCTCGGCGTGCATGTCTACGGCCAAACCGCCCGCACCGCATTCGAAGTGCTCGACCAAAACAACGGGTTCAGCCTCCTCCACGCCCGCCTGTTTACCGGACGCACCCACCAGATCCGCCTCCACCTCGCTCATCTCGGTCATCCCTTGGTCGGCGAAGCTTGGTATCGGCCGCAACCCTGCACGCTTCACCCGCGGCAAGCCCTGCATGCGCACCGCCTCCGTCTGCCGGAAAACCCCTTGTTGCCGCAAAACGAATTCGTGGCGCCGGTGCCCGCCGACTTACAGGGTCTGGCCACCCAACTCGGGCTTCGCTACCCATAACGCTAACCCTCGCCGTCATCCTACTTTGACACTGCAACGAGCTGTTCCCACATGATCCAGTCCCACGCTCCAACCATTGTTAATTCTAATTTCCGCAGTTAAAGAGGGTCACTGAGATCACAGAGGATTGCACCGAGTTCACCGAGCGATGGTTACGAGACAAATCTTTGGGTGCGGAACTTTCCCTCACAGGGTGAAGATACATTCTCCTTAGTTTCTGTGAAACTCCGGTTTGCCTCTGTGCCCTCTGTGACCCACTGCGGTTTATAAGTTCATCGGCACCTTACACAACTGATCGAATGCGGCTCTGCAGCTGTTGCCAGATCTTCAGTAACGCGCCGAAGTCAGCCTCTTTGGCGGAGCTTGTGATCACATAATCGAATTTTTCGCGCTCCTGCTGCTCTTTCTCGGCGGTCACCATGCGGCGATCGATTTCGGCTTCGGTTTCGCCGCGACCGACGAGGCGTTGGCGCAGTTCGGAAATCGGCACGTCGATGTAGACCGTGCCCATGTGCTTCGCCAAAAGCGGATTCGCGGCGGCAGCGCGGCGGAAGTTGTCCACCCCTTGCACGTCCACGTTGATGATCAAACTCCGCCCGGCCGCGAGCGGATCAAGAACCGACGACGCCAAGGTGCCGTAGCGGTTTTTCCGATGCACCCACGCCCACTCCAGAAACGCGTCTTCACTGAGGCGTTGATCGAACTCCTCGGCGGAAAAAAAGTGGTAATGCACGCCGTTGACCTCTCCCGGACGGGGGTCGCGGGTCGTGGTCGTCACGACGCGAGAGAATCCGGGGGTTTCGGCCACCATGCGCTCGCAGAGCGTGGTTTTTCCCGAACCGGCCGGGCCGGCGAGAACCAATAAGACAGGGGCGGAAGTTTGATCTAAGGTCATCGCAAACGGCTCCTGCTCAATACGTGAAGGCCACCGCACTGACGGCCAATCCGTAGGCAATCAACGCTCCACCCAGCCAGACCGACCGAGCCGTCCTTTGGTAGAGCCAATTCAAGAAATCACGGGCTCGGAAGGGCGAGGCGCCAAAGTAAATGGCGAGCGCCACCGCGGCAAACACGGCAATTTTGTAGAGGTAAATACCGCCGAAATCGGTGAGCTGCCCGTAGTCCCACACCATGTAACCTGGATCGAGCAGATTGGCCGCGCCGAGGAGCACCATCACACACACACCCCGGACCGCCAGAAAGTCCGGCACAAAGATAAACGAACCCACCGCGACCAGAGCGAAGAAGATCGTGAGTTGTTTGCGGTATTGTCCGAAGTCGGCCTCCGAGAGGTGCCAGACGCGAAAGAGAAACCACACTGCCCCGAGACCGAAGAAGATGTAGGCCATGGACCGCGACCGCGGAAAGCGTTTGAGGGAAGTTTCGACGACCGGCGACCGCAGCAAAAACAACAGGCCAAGGGCGATGAGAAGAACTCCGGTTATGAGCGTGGCAGCAGTGAGGGACATGGTGGTGGTGAAAATCGTTCTCTTACTCGTTCTCGTTCTCGTTCCCGGACCGTTCTTCAAGACCATATTCTGGCTGGTCTTCGTGCACTCCCATAATCGAATCATTTCCACCAAAACGAGAAATCAATCCCGCGAGCATGGATACGATAGCGAGCAACATCGCCTTTCCTTCGTCTTGTTTGAACTCGGTTAACCGCCCTCTCAACACCAACACGTCGAGGCACGCAGCACACTCCACCGCAGAACCTCGGGCTATGTCCAAAAACCGGCAACGATCAGGATGTGAACGCTTTCCGTTTCCCTCAGCAAGATTCAAAACCACGCTCGTGGAAGCACGATCCAATTGATTTTTTACCGCCAGAGTTCCCTCGACCGATTCCAAGACTTCCCCTGCCCAACCACAAAACGTGACCGCCTCTTGGTAGGCTCGGAGCTTTTCATGGTCGAATCGTGGTTTCATATGCCAAAAGAGAGAGAACGAGAACGAGTAAGAGGACGAGAACGATTGGGTTGGCCGAATCTGAGATCGTTTTTCTCAAACTTCACGCCTCCACGCCCTCCAGCATGAGATCGCCGTAGAGCGTGCTGACCGAGGCTCGGGTGATTTTTACGTCGACCAATTCACCCACCAAGCGCGGATCCGCGTCCAGAATCACCACGCGGTTGCCACGGGTGCGACCGGTGAAGTGCTGACCGGTTTTGTCAGGGCCTTCGATCAGGACTTGTTCCACCTGGCCGATCAACGTCTGAGTCCGGCGCAGGGAATTGGTCCGCAACACGTCCAACAACGCCTGATTGCGCGCTTCCTTCACTTCGTCCGACAACTGGTCCTCCTTCTCCGCCGCGACCGTGCCGCTGCGGATCGAATATTTAAAGATGTAGGCCATGTCGAAGTTGCAGGCTTCGAACAACGCCTTGGTCTGTTGAAAATCCTCTTCGGTTTCGCCCGGGTAACCGACGATCACATCGGTTGAAAAATACATGTCGGGCCGCACCGCCCGCAGCGAGTCGACGATCTCTTTGTAGCGCTCGCTCGAATAGGGGCGGTTCATCGCGCGTAACATCGTGTCGCTGCCACTCTGCATCGGCAGGTGCACGTATTCGCACAGCTTGGGTAGGCGCCCGTAGGCTTCGACGAGGTCCTGCTTGAACCCCCGCGGATGCGGCGAGGTGAAGCGGATGCGCTCAATGCCCTCGATCTCGTGGACCTTTTCGATGAGCTGCACGAAGGGCGAGATGCCGTTGATGCCCTGATAATCCCGACGGCCGTAGCTGGTCACGATCTGGCCCAGCAGGGTGATCTCCTTGACGCCCCGCGCCGCAAGGGCCCGGCATTCGGCTACGATGTCTTCCATCGGTCGCGACCGTTCGTCGCCCCGTGTCTTGGGCACGATGCAGAAGTGGCACGACATGTTGCAGCCCTGCTGAATCGACACAAAGGCACTAACCTGGCGCTCCTCCGTGACGAGGTGATCGCGAATAGTGTTCTGCGAATCGACCTCCTCGCCGATGTCGATGATCGTGTTGCCGATCGGCAAACCCGCGTCTTTGGCGGCCCGGATGTTGTCCAGATAGTCGGGAACTTGGTGGAATTTTTGGGTGCCGATGATCAGGTCAATATCGGGTAATTGCTCCAGAATGGCTTCGCCTCGGTTCTGCGCCATACATCCGAGGATCCCGAGCACGAAGTCGGGATTCTTCCGTTTGCGGTGGTTCACGTAACCGGCCTTGCCGAGGGCCTTTTGCTCGGCGGCATCACGCACACTGCAGGTATTGAGCAGCATGATGTCGCAATCGTCTTCGGCGGTGACGATCCGGTAACCGCGCCCACGCAACATCGCCGCAACAGCCTCGCTGTCGCGCTCGTTCATTTGGCACCCGTAGGTTTTGATATAGACGCGGTTCATTCGATCGGAACGAGTCTGGTTAGACCTGCCCGACGCAGGGTCAAACGGGAAAGCCCGGCCACCTCCGGGAAACTAGTGCTTAATTGCGGAAATACTGTAGCCAGGGTCGCTGACTCCGGTGTGAGCCGTCCGCCTGTTCCGGGGTCAGCGACCCATAGGCGCTAACTTAAAGGTGGACGCGGGACGAAGGTGCGTATTGCCGGGTAATACCAGGGCGTGCGGTCCGGGTTGTAGCCGGGCTCGGTGAGCCCGGGGGTTGACGAGCGGGTCGCCCCCGAACGACCGGGGTCAACGACCCCGGCTACAGCGGTTCACC
>CAXBOL010000181.1:0-8023 GCA_963977295.1 uncultured Opitutaceae bacterium | reverse complement strand
TGTAGAAGTAGCTTGGCTCTTCCCCCTGCAGGTAGCCCAGACGATAGGTGGCGACCCGGCGGATGAGATAGAGCGTGCGCTCGAAGGCGGCTTCATCTGCCAAGTCGTCGGAGCGACCAATGAAGAGTTGTTTCATGGCGGGCTCACTTTCCTTGGACGCACGGCCCAAGTCGTGATTGTCGAGGGGCACGTCGCGCCATCCGAGCAGAGTCTGTCCGTATTCGCGGATCGCCTCGTTCAATACCTCCTGCTCGGCGGCGGCGGCTTCTTCGTCGGGTGACAGGAACACCACGCCGGCGGCATAGTGGCCGGCCGCCGGGAGCTCGAAACCCATTTCTTTCGCCACGGTGCCGCAGAACTTGTGGGGCATACCCATGAGCATGCCGGCGCCGTCGCCGGTGTTCAGATCGCAGCCGCAGCCTCCGCGGTGATCAAGTTTGGTGCAGATTTCGAGGGCACCTTGGATGATGTCCCGCGAGGGGATGCCTTTCATGTTCACAAGAAACCCGACTCCACATGAGTCGTGCTCGAAAGCGGGGTCGTAAAGACCCTGCTTGGCCGGAAAGAAAGGAGGGGAGGAGGGTCGCGGCGATGACATCGTATTACTCAATTTAAACGGAGAAGGGAGGTTGTTCCGATACGGACATGGGGAGGGCCGTCGGCGAGGAGCTGCTGGGGTGGGTAACGGGTGAAGCGAGAGTGAAGAATGGGGGGATTCATTGTCTCGCTACATAGGTCTGCTCAGGAAAGTGAGTATCCTGAGTCGGCCAATAGACGAAAGGAGTCTGGGCGAGCCGACAAGTCAGCAATGGCAATGTGCGCAGGGTTTGCCAAATTTCAGTCAGTGGGCGCGTTTTCGGCGTCTAGGTTGCCACTGAAAACCGGAGTCGAAAGGTGCGTGCGCATCGGTTAGGGGAAGCAGGCGAAAAAACAGGTTGAGCTTAAAATCTGGTCGTTGGGTGGGTGCAACCACGACAAGGGCGGCGATTCTTCCGGCGGGCGGTATCCCGATCGGGGTCAAGGCTGTTGAAAGTTAGTGCAGCGGATCTGTTTTAGATCGGGAATTTCTGATCGCAGAGATCGTTTCGGGGTAGTGCAGGGTGGGGATTGGCGATCGAGCCCATGATCTAAACCTCGATTTTAGTTCTAACTTTGGGGTTCACAAAAATTAACAGATAAAAGCCTGACCGATCCTGGCACCTGCGCTATCGCTGCTCAGGATCCGCTAAGCCACAGCTGCTGCGGCGATGTAGTCCCGACCTTCTGGGAATTCGCTCGACCGATCAGCGACTTCCATTGTTCAACCCCTTCAGTGGCGGCACTGGGTCTTGCAGCGTCCAGCGCTGAATGATCGCCGGCGGACGGACGCCTGAATCAGTAGGGGAAGCGCTTTAGTCGTGACTTTTCGTGTCTGTCAAAAGTCACGGTATGACGTCCTAGCGGTTATTTCCTGTTTCGGATTATCCCAGATATCAGGGCCTCAGATCTCGATTTGGACTTTGACCGAGGTGGACGCGGGGGCTTTGGCGTAGTCGAAGGCGGCGATGCTATCGGCGAACGCGTAGGTCTCGGTGATGAGTGGCTTCACGTTGAGTTGACCGGAACCCATCAGGGCGAGGCAGCGCGGAAAAACATGGGCGTAGCGAAAGACGTGTTCTACCCGGGCTTCTTTGATTTGAGCGGCCACCACATCGTAGGCGATGGGCTCGGGGGGCATCCCTACGTAAACCACGCAACCACCCGGACGCAAGGTCTCGAACACTGATGACGCAGCCCGGGCGTTGCCGCTGGCTTCGAAGACGATGTCGGCGCCCCAACCCCCGGTCGCGATCGCAATGACCTCGGGGAGTGAAGTCGTGGCGACATTGACTGGGGTGATCGCGCCGAGGGTGGCGGCGAGGTCGAGCTTGGGTTGGGCGACATCGGTGATGAACACGCGGCTGCAGCCCGCGGCGAGGGCGCTCAAGGCGGTGACGAGACCAATGGTGCCGGCGCCGAGCACGACGGCGACATCACCGGGTTTGACGCGAGCTTTGGTGGCCGCGTGCATTCCCACGGCAAGAGGCTCAACCAGGGCAGCTTCGCCGAGTGAGACTGTCGGGGGCACCGCGAAGGTGAATTGAGCGGAATGCACGACCGAAGGGCGAAGCACGCCATTAATCGGGGGCGTGCCCCAGAATCGCACATCGGGGTCTAGATTGTAGAGTCCGAGTTGGGTGGCCCGGCCGAGTGGATTGGGAATGCCCGGTTCCATGCAGACGCGATCGCCGACTGCGAGATGAGCGACATTAGCCCCGGTTTCGATCACGATACCTGCAGCCTCGTGGCCGAGGATCATGGGGGCCTCGACGACGAACGGACCGATGCGCCCGTGGGTGTAATAGTGCAAGTCGCTCCCGCAGATGCCGACGGTTTTGATATCGATGCGCACGTCGTCCGGACCAAGAGTTTCGGCGACATCGAAGTCGCGAAGCGAGAGAACGTCCTGACGTTCGAGAACAAGAGCTTTCATGTGAGGACACTCAAAAGGATCGAACACAGAAGACAAAGCTCTTCGACCGAGAGCGACTGGTCTTGGACAGGGGGCAATCGATATGTCGCCACCTCTTCGCATGGGAGAAAGACGCGGCCGTTTAGTGGGATTTTCTACAAGTAAGGCGCGACGACGCCCCTTGTTTCGTTTCAGGTTTTTCCGCCCACATCTCTCCCCTCAAGCAAGTGGTCCGGTTCGAAGTATTGAGCCAGTAGGATCCGAGCGATTGAGCCAAGTCTCCAAACAAAGGGCGAACTACCCCGTCCTTTCGTTGGCAGACGAAAAAGCCCGCCGACTGGGAGGTGCGGCGGGCCAATTTGGAGGAACGGAATTCGTGTCAGCGAGGAACGGAATTAGTGTAAGCCGATAATAATTTACCGATGCTCTTCGCCGGTGATGGCGTTGATGATCTTGAAATTCTCGACGTGGTAGTTGAGGTCGGCGCGGAAGGCCAACTTCACGCCGAAATCGCGTTCCATACGGACGAGAAGCTCGGCGTCTTCGTTGCGGAGGCGTTCCAAGATCGACGGGTGCACCAACACGCGCAGGGCGTGTTCGGAGTTGGGGTATTTCGCGGTGAGGCGACGCACCACGCTCGACAGGCGGCGTTGCAGTTCGACGGAGAGCGTCGTGGCGGACTTCACAATCCCGCGACCCCGGCAATACGGGCAATCGGTGTAGAGGTTGCTTGAGAGTGACTCCTGCTGGCGCTGACGCGTCATCTGCATGATACCGAGCTGCGAGATGGGCAGGATGTGAGTCTTGGCCCGATCTTGCGACATGAGCTCACACATCTTCTCGTAAACGGCGTTGCGGTGGCGGCGCTCCTTCATGTCGATGAAGTCCATGACGATGAGTCCACCCAGATTGCGCAGGCGAATCTGGCGGGCGATCTCGGCGGCAGCCTCAAGGTTGACGGCGTAGATGACGTTTTTCTCGTCACCGCCGCGGTTCTTGTGGGAGCCGGTGTTTACGTCGACGGCAATCAGGGCCTCGGTTTCGTCGATGATGATTTCACCACCGGAGGGGAGACCGACCTTGCGGAGGGCGGTTTGCTCGATCTGGCGCTCGATGTTGAAGCGTTCGAAGATGGGAATGTTGTCCTTGTAGAGGGCGATCTTGCCCTTGGAGCGGGCGGAGATCTGGGCTACGGCGACTTGGGCGCGGGCGTGATCTTCGACGTTGTCTACCAGGACGCGGTCGACTTCTTCGGTGAGAAAGTCGCGCACGGTGCGTTCAACGATATCGGGTTCTTGGTAAAGGCAGGCCGGCGCGCGGTCACTGGCTTCACGAGCTTGGATCTGGGCCCAAGTCTTGAGGAGCAGGTGCAGGTCGCGGACGAAGTAGCGGGACTTTTTGCCTTCGCCGGCGGTGCGGACGATCACGCCCATACCTTCGGGGATGGTGAGCTCGTTGACCAGGCGCTTGAGGCGTTGGCGCTCCTTGTTGTCCTCGATCTTGCGGGAGATACCGCACTGGTCGCTATAAGGCATGAGCACGAGGTAGCGGCCGGGGAGGGAAAGGTTGGTGGTGGTGCGGGGGCCCTTGGTGCCGATGGGGCCCTTGGTGACCTGAATCACGATTTCAGACCCGGCCGGATACATCTTGGGGATGTCTTTAACCGTTGGTTCTTCGGCGCCGCCCTTCTTGGGGCTCTTTTTCTTGCTGTTGACGCGCACGACCTCGATGGACGAGTCGGTGGCGGCGGGCAGCATGTCCCAGTAGTGGAGGAAGGCGTTTTTGTTGTAGCCGATGTCGACGAAGGCGGCTTTGAGGCCGGGATCGAGGTTCTTGATGCGGCCTTTGTAGATGCCGCCGACCATGCGATTGTCGGACTCGCGTTCGATTTCATACTTCTCGAGGACACCGTCCACGAGCAGGGCCACGCGCTTTTCGAGCGGTTCGGCGTTGATGATGAGTTCGCGGAAGGTGGTTTTTTCCTTCTTAAACGCGGCGACGATTTTCTGCAACAACGGGCGTTGCTTGGCGCGGTCTTGGGCGCCTTTTTTCAGTTCGGGTCGATCTAAAGCCTCACCCTTCTTTTGGGTGGGCGGATGGGCCAGTTCTTCGTCATAGGGTGTGGCCGCGTCGCTGGAGCCAGCGGGGGGGCGGTTGGAATTCTGATCGCTCATGTGGGTGGTTGTCCTGTGGTTGGACGGTGGCGCCAGCGGCGTGAGTTGCGGTGCAAGGAGGCCCGATCCGGCGTGCGATATCGAAGGAATGGTTCAGTTTCACGTGAAGTCCTTTCGGAATCGATAGACGCTCTGGACGAGTCCTTGCAGCAGACAGCAACTAAGCATGAAGGAACCACCGTAGCTAATGAAGGGAAGTGGTATGCCCGTGATGGGCACGAGCCCGATGGTCATGGCGATGTTTACGAACACATGCACGGCGAAGAGCACCGTGACGCCGAGGGCGAGCAAAGTGCCAAAGCGATCCCGGGCGAGCCCGGCGATGCGTATGCCATTAAACAACATTAAACCAAAGAGGCTGAGAACCGTGAGGCTTCCCAAAAGTCCTTTCTCCTCGGCGATGACCGAGAAGATGAAGTCGTTATGTGCGACGGCGCGGGGCAGGTAGCCGAGCTGGGCTTGCGTGCCCTGCGTCCAGCCTTTGCCCAACAAACCGCCGCTCCCGACCGAAATGAGAGACTGACGCTGATTCCAGCTGATGCCGGTCGGGTCAATCTTGTCGGGGTTGGTAAATGAAATGATGCGATTACGTTGGTAATCGTGAAAGGGGAGCCAGCTGTGCGGCTCGAATTTGCCCTTGTCCCGTGTGTAGGAGTAGTTGTTCTCCTCCATGAAGTTAATGTAGCGTGTGCTGTCGATGGCGATGATGCCGATGAGCACGGTGAAGGCTCCGAGTGCGCCTACGAAGAACCGCGTCGATAAGCGGGAAACGTAGAGCATTGAGAAGACCATGGGGGGCAGGACGATAGCCGATTTGAGGTCGGGTTGAAGCAGGATAAGGAAGATTGGAATACCGACCGCAAGCGCCAACTTGCCCAAGACCCCTAAGGATTGCATCACCGTGCCAACCTTTTCGCGCATCAGGATACTGGCGGTGACGAGCAAAACGGCGGCTTTGGCGGGATCGGAGGGCTGAAATCCCAGCGGACCGATGCGCAACCAGCGCTGGGCGCCATAGGCCTCGGTGCCGACGCCGGGCACGAGCACCAGCACGAGCAAAACGATGCAGGCGAAGTAGAATAAGTGGATTACACTCAACCAGAACCGGTAGTCCACCAACGAGACGGCGACGTAGATCATGAAGCCAGCAACGATCCAGACGATCTGCTTTTCCCAGTCATTTTCACTGGTGGAGAACTGGGCACTGTAGATGAAAGCCATGCCAATCGCGCTGAGCGTGGCGATAATCAGCGGCGTGCCGATATCCCATCGCTCCCGCGTGGTCAGCTTGAAAAAGCTCACCATTTCGAGTGGAGACCGGAGATTCATGAAACGGAGAGTCGAAACGTCCCAGTCCCCGAAAGTCGAGGCGACAGGGCGATGGACCCTACAAAAGTTGTGGTCGATGGGCGACGTCGATGGGAATGCTCCTTTTGGTACCGCCGCAGATCAACCTCAGTCAGATCCTAAAAAGCAACTACTCGACATTTTTGTTGTGACTAACTGATAGGACGAAAAGCGATGTAGCTTTTGGTTAGTCCCAAAAATCGTTCCTTAATAATGGCGCAATCGGGGAACAAAACCCGCATCTCAGACTCGGAAATCAGCCGAACTTCGGCCAGATGGGCATCGACGTCGGATTGTTGCCATCTGTCTAGCCAACTGCGAACGGAAATGCGTTTTAACCAGCGTTTTTGCCAAGCAAGTGATCGGTGATGGACCCACGGGGTGAGAAGGTGCGGTTCGACGAAAAATTCGGCGGCAGGAGTTTGAACCCATATTCCCCGACCTACTCGTCTTGCCTCGGCGGCAAATTGTAGCTGCCTTTCCCAACTCCCGACATGTTCAATCGTACTGTTGGAAAAAATAATATCAAACTGGCGATTCTTGAAGGGCAGCTCGCAGCCATCGCCGATGAGTAACCTCATGCCGTGTGCCTTGGCTTGGCCGTCGTGACTCGAGTCGATATTCATGAGCGAGACATCAACCTTAAAAGGCTCCTGACACCAAAATAAGGGCGTGCCCCCGACATCTAGGATTTGGGGAACAGTCGATAGATCGAATGCATCCCGAAATTGGCGCATCCGTCGCCGCCGAAACATCGGTGAAATTTGTGCGAATAAGGTGTGGGTGTTCACTTTGTCCCTTCCGGGCTCGATTCGGCGTCAGGGGGAGACGATTCCTCCGCCAGTGTTGGCGGCGTTGCTCCCACGGCCAATCCTAGCATGACCCAAAACGGGATGGCGCCCATGGGACCCTCCATGACGACGCCGAAGCACGAACTGACCAGCAAGACCCACGCCCCGCAGATCATGGCGAACGCCGGTGAGTTGGAGTGCCGTAGCCTATAACTCTGCCGAATAGTTAACCCAATTATGGTCGAGAACGCCAAGAATCCGAGAAGCCCCATACGGGCGAAAACCGTGATTAGGATCGAATGTGGACTTCGAGCGGTGAAATCGTCAGGAGCGTCTGCATAGTAGTCTCTCACGAAATTTTTTGCCAAGTCGTAGCCAAAGCCGAGTCCGAGCACCGGATTTTCATCCCAGGTTTCATTTATGGTTATCCCCCACCACACGGTGCGAAAGAGGTTATTGTCGCCTTTGTGCGCAGTAGCGTCTCCCATGTAGGATCCTTGGCCGGTGGGATCGAAAACAGAGACCACCCGTTCGTAGACTTCGAGCAAAGGCGTATCACGCCACGTTTGGAATCTTGATTCAGCCAGGGCGACCATTGTCACCGCCGCAAGGATTCCACATCCGCCCAGCCAAGCGCCGAAGCGCCAACGTCCGCTGAGAGTCATCCATCCCAGTGCCACAAATAGACCCAGCGCAGCGGCGCGATTGTTGGTGAGAAATACCCCCCCCACTAGTAGCATAGAAAAAACCAAGTTTCGTTTAGTTCGTGCTTCTTCGAAGCGGAAATAGTGCAACACCGCTCCGATGGCGAAGTAGGCCCCCACGAGGTCGTCTTTGAAGTAAATCAATGGCACGCCCCGAAAACTGAGACCATTGAGAAATAAATCCTGATTTTCCAAAAACAACAAATAGAGCGGAAATAGGATCATGGTTGATACGCGTAGGGTTCCGAGCAGAACGCGTAAGGAGTCGGTGCGCTGAGCGCTTAAATTGCAGGCCACGAAAAAAAAGGCGGCGTAATAAACTGTCGCGAAGTCGCGCACTGCCAACAACCCGTGCTGTCGGATATCGAAGCCGAGCCGAATTGATCCGAAAAGGACCCAAATTCCTATCACCCAGTCCAGTGCTCCGAGTCGACGGAAGGATGCTTGTGAAGTGGCGCGATGGAGAATTTGGATCCCTAGCAGCATCGCGAGTCCCACTTCACCTGGCAGAATGGG
>CAXBOL010000180.1:0-8052 GCA_963977295.1 uncultured Opitutaceae bacterium | reverse complement strand
CCGAAAAAATTCCCGTCGTGGCCAAGGTGCTGGCGCAGGAAATCAAACTGGGCAACGCCGGTCACTTCAACGTCGGGTCCCACGGGGCGACCTACCTCTACCACGCGCTCACCGAATACGGACAAGCAGACGTGGCGCGGGAAATATTTTCCCAAACGACGTATCCCAGCTACGGTTACATGTTCTCCCTCGGGGCCACGACGCTGTGGGAGAATATGAGTCGCTACGATCCCGTCACTCAGTCCACCGGCAAGTCCCTCAGCCATCCCTTCCACGGGGGCTTTGATCATTGGTTCCACGAAGCGGTGGCTGGACTGCGCCGCGACCGCTCGGCTCCGGCGTTCAAACGACTGCTATTCCGCTCCGATCTGGTCGGACCGTTGACCCATGCCAAAGCCTCAATCGAAACCCCCTACGGGACCGCCGCCAGCTCGTGGCAGATCACCGGCGACCAGTTCAGTTGGGAGATTCGAATCCCCGCCAATACCCAGGCCACCGTGCACTTTCCCGAAACCGTAACCGCGATCTCGGAAAACAGCACGCCGCTGACCACCGCCACCTCCAGCTACAACGGCCAAGCGGTCACTCGCGCGGTAGAACTGGGCTCCGGCACCTACCATTTTAAAGCCCAGCGGGAACAGTGATCCACCGCCAATAGCCTCCGAATTTTTCCAATCCCCGATGGATTCGCTCCGTCGAGGACGGGACATTATCTGACGTTTCGAACGTAAGTCTTGCCCTTGGTCAAACTGCCGTAGAGTCGACGCCAATGACTGGATTACGGGCTGCTTCGGATTCGCTGGACTTATACGTTTTGACCAATTCGGTCCGGATCAGGTCGTCTGTCTCCGGCGGATTTATTCGCCAAGAACCCCGGCTCTGGGTAAGTCTGCTCGTCCCATGGCATCGCAATCACCCCTCGCCCGCTTTCTCTCCATTTTCACCGCCCTATTCGGCGTAGCCTCGACACACCTGCCGGCCGAAGTGCCGTCCAATTTTAAAACCGAAAATCTCGCGGCATGGTGCGTCGCCCACCGCTGGGATGCGGAAAACCGCAGCCCTGACGCCCGCGCGCAAATGCTCCGCGACCTTGGCGTTGGTCGTCTCGCCTACAACTGGACCAAGCAGGACAATCCCGACTTCGAAGCCGAGATCCTCGCCACCCAAAAATACGGCATCAATTACTTCGCCTTCTGGAACGAAGATGAAACCGCCTTCGCCCTCTTCGAAAAATACGGCCTGCATCCGCAAATCTGGAAGACTTGTCCTTCGCCCACCGGCGATACACAATCAGAACGCGTCGCATTCGCGGTGAAACGGTTGGCTCCATTCGCGCAACGCGCCCGGGAGCTCGGCAGTCAATTTGGCCTCTACAACCATCGCGGCTGGGGTGGTCATCCGGAGAACCTGGTCGCGGTGTGTCAGGAACTCCGCCGCCTCGGCTACGACAACGTCGGCATCGTCTACAATTTCCATCACAGTCACGATGAAATGGATCGCTTCGCCGACTACCTCGCGCTGATGCAACCCTACCTGCTTTGCATCAACCTCAACGGCATGGCCGACCAAAACACCGTCGATCCCAAAGTCCTGACGACCATGATCCACCCCATTGGTTCACAGCAACACGAGGCCGCCATGATCAAAACCGTCATCGCCTCCGGTTACGTCGGCCCCATCGGCATCATCGGCCATACTGAAGGTTTGGATACGGCGCAGGTCCTCCGCCAAAACCTTGTCGGACTAGTGACGATTCTCGATCGGTTAACAATGCCTGATCCCAACCGCCCGATAAAAATGGACTAGTTTCAACGCCAAGCCGCTAAGAACGCAAAACTAAGCAATGGCAAAATTTGCATAAGATCTCCGCTCCTCCGCGTCTTGACGCTAAGGTCTACTACCCAGGGAGAGTCGCCATGGTTCCGACCCATTACCTTCGCCGAAGGTTAGGGGTGAACGTCCTCTGACACCGGGAGTCCCTAACGAGTGGTCTCTCCCACCACCAACTCTGGCACAAAAACGCGCGAGGGCACACGCTGGAGTTCCGGACTTTCGAGGAGTTGCAGCGCCATTTCGAACGCGGCGACGCCGATTTCATAGGCCGGCACTCGCATCGTAGTCAGCCTGCGCCAAGCGGAGAGGGCCGCGTAGTCTCCATTGTAACCAGCTAATCCCATATCATCGGGAACCCTGATATTTTGCTGGTAAAAAAATCGCGCGATACGATTGGCTAACTCATCGTCGGAGGCAAAAATAGCGTCACTCGCCTTCACCTGATCCCACCAATTATCCGGGAAAACTTCTCCATAACCAATCACCTCGGTGGCGAAGAAGAACACCACCTTGGGCTCCAATCCGGCCTCCCGCATGGCCTTTTCGTAGCCCTGTTGTCGCGCCAGAGCACTGTAGTGCATGTCCTTGATGTCGGGATTGTGGGGCGGTTTGCGATGGGTAAAACAAATTTTCCGGTAGCCACGGGAGATTAGATGACAGGTCATGATCTCACTGCCTCTCACGTCATCCATGTAGGTCGCGTTTGATCGCTGGCTGTCGTTGATATAAACGACCGGAAGTCTATCCTCGAGAAGCCGTTCGTGAATGTGTTTTGTGATGTAGTGATAGCTCGCGATCACCAACGCATCCAAATTGTGTTGATCAAAAATCGCCGGAAGTCGGTCTTGAACTTGGTCCACCTCCTGAGGCAGTTGGATCATGGAAACACAGTAGCCGCGTTTATCTGCGGCATCATGAAATCCTCCCAAGTAACCATCTGGCAGATGGGTATAGAAACCCTGTTTAGCCACGAAAAACCCCATGTTTCGGAATCGACTCGTGCGAATGGATCGAGCCCCCGCGTGAGGACGATACTTGATGCGGCGAGCCACGCTTCGAATTTTCTCCGCCGTTTTTTTCGGAATATGAATGGTGGAGCTCTGCCGGGGGTTAAGGGCCTCTGATACGGCCGCAATACTTACCCCGACCTCGAGCGCGATGTCTTTTTGGGTGGGTCGCCGGGGTTTCCCAGCGGCCTCGAATCTTGGTGCTGACTGGTTAGGCATCGATTTGTGAACCAACACTAAGCGATTTGATGCGCCGAGCGACAACTTCAAACCATAACGGAGGTTCAGTCTATAGATTGAACGTTTAATCAGTTTGACCCAATCCGTTCTTAGCTGAGGGTCCGAGGCGGTTAATTAAACGTTTAATTTTAATAACCACGCTGCCTCTCCCACCCTGAACCTCACCCGCTATGTCATTTAGACTACATCTCTTCCGAAAGAATCGCCCGATTCTTTCGATTTTCGCTTTGGCCTCATCTTTGTCCATTGCTTGGGGCCAAGCCGACCTCGTCGACGAGGAGGTCATCGAACTATCCCCGTTCTCCGTCACGGCCGACGATGATGAGGGTTATCAGGCCACCCACACTTTAGCTGGCACTCGAATCCGCACCGAACTTCGCGACATTGGTTCGGCTATTTCGGTAATCACGAAGGAGTTCCTCCTCGACACCGGTTCCGTCGACAATACGTCCCTGCTTGTCTACACCATCGGCACTGAAGTAGGCGGCACCACCGGCAACTTCTCCGGAGCTGGCAACGGTCAACTTCTCTTCGAGTCGTTTCAAAGCCCAGGAAGTAATACCCGGGTGCGAGGCCTGACCGCAGCCGACAATACGGTCGATTTTCACCTCACCAACATCCCCTGGGACTCCTTCAATGTCGACCGCATCGACGTGCAACGAGGCCCCAACGCCATTCTGTTTGGCTTTGGCAGCCCCGCCGGGATCATCAACGCCTCCCGCATCCAGCCCAAACAGAAAGATCAGGGTGAACTAGGATTGCGTTTTGATGGTGAAGGCAGCCTGCGCGCTTCCCTCGATATCAACAAGGTTCTGATCAAGAACCAATTGGCTTTCCGCATCGCCGCGTTAAACGACCAAACCAACTACCGCCAAAAACCCGCCTTCGAAGACGATCGACGTATTTTCATCACCTCAAAATACGAACCTTCCTTCCTCAAGGGCGACAAGATGCGCACCACTTTTCAGGTCTCCTACGAAAACGGCGACATCAGTGCCAACCGTCCGCGCTCCATCCCGCCCATGGACCAAATCACACCTTGGTTCAATCCCGTGCGCCTCCCTGACGGCAGCTTTAATCCGGCGGGCGGTATGGGCCAAGGCCTGTTCTCCCCCGTTCAAATCAACATCAATAATCCCCTTCCTGGCCAGACCAACGTCGGTCAGCTGAACGCCAACTACGGCAACGGTAGCGTCAATCCCGACTACATTCCAGCCCTCGGTGGGTTCCCTCAATCGTTCGGCGGACTGCACGTGCAATTTGAAGGGGCCGACGGCACCTACGGTCAAGCTTGGCAGACCGAACCACACCAGGTAACGGCTCGGGGTATCGGCCCGACTGGAGCCATCGACGGTGGGATCGGTGGACTGCCCTATCAGCGCCCAGGCGCAATCGACCGTTTCCCCGAGATCGCGCGCAAACTTGGTCTGCCTTACGAAGAACTCGGCCAATACAAGAATGTGCAATTGTCCGACCGCTCCATCTTCGACTTCTGGAACATCCTGATCGATGGTCCGAATAAGTCCGAAACCCAGCAATGGAACCAGCTGAGCGCCAGCCTCAATCAGACTTTCTTCAACAACCGCCTCGGCTATGAAGTGAGCTTCGACAAACAAGACTATCTGCAGGAACGGGAAATGGTCTTCAGCGGTGGTCGCTACGCGATCAACGTCGATACCAACTCCACCTACTCCGATGGTTCACCCAACCCCGACGCCGGTCGTCCCTTCATCAGCGACACCGGTCAATTTGGCCAAGCCAGCGAGAAAATCGACCGCGAAAGCCTCCGCTTAACCGCGTTTGCGGAGCACGATTTTGCCAGCCACGACACCTCCCGATCCTGGTGGCGTCGTCTCCTTGGTCGTCATCAACTCACTGGATTGATCAGTCAGGAGGACTCCAGTGTCACGAGCCAAAATTGGCATGCCTACGGGACTGATGAAGCCTACGCCTCCGAAATTGGGGTGACCAATTTTGTAGAAAACACCCGTCAATTCAACCCCGTCATCTACCTCGGGCCTTCCCTCCTCGGACGAAGTTCCGCGGCGGGAGCCAACATTCCAGGCGTGGCTTCACCCATCGTGCTCCCCACCACGATTTCCTCCCGGATCTTTGATTCCACCTGGAACGCCACCACGGTGAATCCGGCCGCGCCTTTTGACTCCAACGGTGACGGCACGCTCAACAGCACGCAGTCCGAAAATCCCGCCAACTACGTCGGCTGGGTGAACCGCGACGTGCGGGTGTTGCAGGCCAAAAATGGGGACCGAGATCTCCTCACCCGAGCGCTCGACACCAGCTCCGAAACCATCGAATCCGAAGTGCTCGTCCTCCAAAGTTTCTTCTGGGACGGAGCCGTCGTAGGCACCTACGGCTGGCGCCACGATGTAGACGAAGTCTACTCCGTGCGGGCCACGCAAGATCCCGATACCGCCCGCGTGGACTTCAGCAGTTTAGTCCTGCCCGATGATCCCGTCAGCATCCTCGATACCGAGTCCAACAGCTGGAGCGTCGCCGTGCATCTCAACGAACTCTTCGGCCTCGCTGATCGGCTTCCAGTCGACGTCAGCGTCTACTACAATGAATCCGAAAACTTCCAGCCTGCCGCCGGCCGCATCGACATCTACGGCAGTCCCCTCGCCGCCCCTTCCGGCAAAACCGTCGACAAGAGTATCCTCATCGCCACCAAGGACCGAAAGTTTTCGCTCAAGGTCACCGAATTCGAAACCAGTGTAACCAACGGTTCCGCCGATACGACCACCAACGCGTGGTTTGTCGGCCAAATCATGAATCGCGGGGATACCGCCGCCAATCGCTTTGAGTTCGATGTCAATGGCGGCAGACTTGGCGTGCCCAATAACAGCAACACCTACGGCCGCCGCAGTGGCCAATCCGCGGAGGAGGCTGCCGCCGAGGAAGCTGCCGCGATCGCCGGCTGGCGCGCCCTTCAACAGGCTGTTTTTGATCTGAGCACCGACCTCACCGGCGATCCCCATGCGTTCTACACCGCCTGGGGCTCCGACCCCAACGTGACACCTCCTCAATCCGTCGCTGTGCTGCGCACGCCCAACGGATTTGCCCTCACCCAGGACGCCACCTCCAAAGGTTACGAATTCGAATTTACCGCCCAACCAAACTCGAATTGGCGCATTCAATTCAACGCCGCCCAGGTTGAGGCCATCCGCGAAAATATCGGCGGCGAAGCTTTCCTCAAACACGTGACGCTGATGGAGGAATACTTGAACAATACCCCCGCCGGCAATCTCCGCGTCTTTGGCGGCGGAGCCGCCGCGGAAACGACCCTCGGACAATGGAACCGCGTCTTTGGGGGTAACTGGCAACTCACCAAACTCCAGGAAGGCTCCGCTTCTCCCGAGTTGCGCGAGTGGCGCTTCAACCTGGTGACCAACTACCGCTTCAATGAGGGTCGCCTCAAAGGGTGGAACGTCGGCGCGGGCTACCGTTGGCAAGACAATGTCGTGATCGGCTACCCCCTGGTGGCCAGCGGCACTGGAGGCTCCAACTTCGACCTCGCCAACCCCTACATCGGACCCACCGAAGGCGACGTTGATCTCTGGGTCGGCTACCAGCGTAAGTTGACCGACAAAATCACGTGGCGCGCCCAACTGAATGTGCGAAACGTTTTCGCGAAGAACGAACTCATCCCCATCAGCGCCCAACCCGATGGCACCCCTGGTGGGCTTCGCTTGGGTTCCGCCACCAGTTGGACCTTTTCCAATACCTTCTCGTTTTAGGGTTGGTTGCTTGGTATGCGTCGAAGCCGGGGCAGGGAAAGCCCCGGCTTCACCCCTTTTCCGTCATGATTCGTCTCTGCCTCCTCGTCTCGTCCATCCCCGCCTTACCTCGACGTTTTCTGGTCCTCATGGGTATCGTGGTGGGTTTTTCCGCGATGCTCGGACTACGCGCCGAGGCGGCAGCGTCCCTCAAGCCCAACATCGTCGTCTATTTGGCCGACGATCAAAACTACTGGGACTACGGTTTCGCGGGTAATCCCAACGTCTCCACGCCCCATCTCGATGCGCTGGCCACGCAAAGCATGCGGTTCACTCGGGTTTACACCAGCATGTCGATCTGCACGCCGAGCCGTTCCACGCTCTACACCGGCCTGTCTGCTCTTCGCCATGGGTCTTACATGAATCATATTCCCAATCGCCCCGAGGTGCGCAGTGCTCCGCACTACTTGCGACCCTTGGGCTACGAAACCTTGCTGATGGGCAAAAGCCATGTCGCCCCAAACTCCGTCTACGACTGGGACGCCTACTATGCCCCCGAAACCAAAGCGGGTGAAAGTCGGGAGGTGCTGCCCCTGGCCCGCCTCGAAAACTATCTCCAGAACGCCTCAGCTCCCTTTTGCCTCTTTCTTGCCTCGGACTTCCCCCACGGACCTTATCCCGATCGGCCTGCCCTCACGCGCGACGAGGTATATGTTCCGCCCGGAGCCAACCCCAATCCCAACCTCAAACAGAAGGCTGGATACTATGCCAGTATCGCGGCCGACGACCGCCAAGTCGGTCAAGTCATCCAGCTCCTCCAGCAATCAGGCCAGTGGGAACAGACGATCTTCATCTACGCGTCCGATCATGGCATTGACGCCAAATACACTGTATCCGATCAGGGCCTACGCATTCCGCTGCTCATTCGTATGCCCCATCAATCACACGCGGGCAACTCCAGCGACGCCCTCATCAGCTTAGCGGACATTTTACCGACCCTGATCGAATGGGCGGGCGGTCAAGCGCCCCCCGAAATCGACGGGGTGTCGCTCCTTCCTCTGATCGATGGGAAAACCGCTCACATTCGCCGGGAAGTGCTCGGCGTGCAGACCTGGCAGAATGTGCAGAAACCCAAGGTTTTCCCCGCCCGCGCCTTGATCGAATCGCGCTACAAGTTGACCGAAAACTTCAACGCCTTGGCCATCCATCAACGCAATTTGGGCGACAATCCCGTGGTG
>CAXBOL010000179.1:0-8077 GCA_963977295.1 uncultured Opitutaceae bacterium | reverse complement strand
ATCCGCGCTTCGATCCATATTCCGAATACTGCGATGGGCGACATCATGTCGTTGATCATGGAAAAGCGGGGGACGATCGAAAACACGGACACGTTGGACGCAAATCGCGTGATGCTCACGTGTGTGTTGCCGCTCAATGAGATTCTCGTCGATTTCAACGACCGCTTGAAGAGCATCACCCGGGGGTATGGGTCCATGGATTACGAACTCAGCGATTTCCAAGAAGGCGATCTCGTAAAAATGGACATCCTGATCAATGGCGAACCCGTGGATGCATTTTCGAGTATCGTGCACCGCGAAAAAGCCGCAGGGAAGGGGAAGGCGCTCTGCGAAAAACTGGCCGATATCATTCCTCCGCAGATGTTCAAAGTCGCGATTCAAGCAGCCATCGGCGGCAATATTGTCGCCCGTGAAAACGTGCGCGTGATGCGAAAGGACGTCACGGCGAAGTGCTACGGCGGCGACATCAGTCGTAAACGCAAGTTGCTCGATAAGCAGAAAGAGGGTAAGAAAAAGATGAAGCAAATCGGCCGGGTTTCGATTCCGCCTGATGCCTTTATTCAGGTGCTCAAAAACTAACTTACGCCCACGTCAAACTCGATTCCCCGCCATGTTCGGACCCTTCGCCTCAGTGCAACGCAAGATGCGGCAACACGCCACCAATTGGTTGGAGTTGGCCGAAAAAATCGAACACTACCGGAGAGACGTGCTCGATGCTTCCGACTTGAACAGCTTGCGCGACAATCAGCAAATCGTTCGCAATTTGCTCAAGGAAAAGGCCGATGCGAGTAAGCTGAAAATTGCGATCGAATCGCTGGAAGGTGTGTTAAGAACCACCGGCGGGACCTTTTACCCGAAGAAGTCACTCGTCGAATACATCGAGTTTTTCCTCGTGGCGGCGATCGTTATTCTGGGCATTCGGGCCTACTTTTTTCAGCCCTTCAAAATACCCACCAACTCCATGTGGCCCAGCTACAATGGCATGACCGGTGAGGTGTTTAAAACGCCGGAGGACGAACCCAATTTTATCGGTCAGACCTTTCGGTTTGTGACCCAATTGGCGAAACCCCACCGACTTGATGCACCGCGAGAAGGTGAAGTGCGCATACCGGTCGCCCGGGCATCACGTGATCGGGATTTTGTGCCTTACGAAACCGTCTCGGGCCGCAAATGGTTCGTGATTCCCACGCAATTGCGACTTTACCGAATTTACGTGAACGACGAGCCCGTGGAGCTCCGCGTGCCCGGAGACTTCGATTTGGACAAGGTTATCTTGGATGCGTTTTACGACGGCGCAGAGACTTTTCCGCTCAGCGCCAATTTTCCAATCGGCCAAGCCGTCTTGCTCGGCACGGGCAAAAAGGTCAAACGCGGTGACCGTATGCTGGCCTTCGACGTCCTGACTGGGGACCAGTTGTTCGTCGACCGTATCAGTTATCATTTTACCAAACCCAGCATCGGCGACGGTTTTGTGTTTCGAACCAAGAATCTGACGGAGCTGCATCCCATGATGCGGGGCCCAAAAGACCAGTATTACATCAAACGATTGGTGGGGGCACCCGGCGACGTGTTGGAGATCAAGGAGCCGGTGTTGTGGCGGAATGGAAAACCCATCGAGGGATCCAACGCATTTGAGGGTAACGCCGAACGACTGGGAAATTTTCCAGGATATCGGCACGAAGGTTATTTGAGACCAGGTGCGAAAGTCACCGTGCCGGAACATCGCTACATGGCGTTTGGCGATAACTCAGCCAGTAGTTTGGACGGACGCTATTGGGGTGCCATTCCAGACAAGGACGTCGTCGGAAAACCTTTGTTTATCTATTATCCGTTCACGAAACGTTGGGGCCCAGCACCCTAGTTCCCGAATCCTTCTCCGGTTTTCGCACAATAAGTATTATGTCTAATTCATATATTACGTGTATTCCGGAACTTCTGGTTCTCCAGCACCACCTCACCGCATTTACCGGCTAAAACTAACATCTGTGTCTCTCTCCGGACCGACCCGCTGTGGATAACGACCAACAAATCACCTTTCGCCCGTTCATCTCGGCGCGACTCGAAGCCATTGAGGTTGAGCTCGAGGGTTTGGCCGAAGACACCGCCGCCATTACCCCGGATGTCTCGATCGGTCGCTTGTCCCGTTTGGACTCGATGCAACAACAGCAAATGGCCTTGGCCAACAAGCGCCGATTGGAAGACGAACGTAATCGCCTTTTTGAAGCCCAACGCCGGATCGATACCGGCTCCTATGGGCATTGCCTCCTCTGCCATCAAGATATCGCCCGCGAACGCCTCGAATATCAACCCGATGCCGTGACGTGCGTTCCTTGCCACCAAAAACGATGAAACCTAAAATCACGCCACTCTTCGATTGGCTCACCTCCCGCGCTGCGGGTGTCTTGGTGCACCCGACAAGTTTCCCCGGAAACCAAGGCATTGGCGTGCTGGATCAGGCTTCGGCAGATTCCCTATTTGGCTTCCTCAATGATGCCGGAATTTCTCAATGGCAAATTTGCCCCTTGGGCCCGACGGGGTTCGGTGATTCGCCCTACCAATGCTTTTCCGCTTTCGCGGGGAATCCCTACTTGATCGATCTTCAGATTCTGGTGGATCACGGTTTATTGACCACTGGCGACCTCGAAACGCTAGCGAAATTGCCGCACGACAAAGTCGATTTTGGGGCGCTCTATCATTCCAAATGGCCGCTTTTGTTTAAGGCCTATAAAGCTTACACCGACTCTGGCAGCGATTTCTCCCCCTACGGTAGTTTCGAGAACTTCCGCGCCGCAGAGAACTCTTGGCTCACGCCCTACTGTCTCTTCCAAGCGCTGAAACATCATTTTGACGGACAGCCTTGGTGGACGTGGCCAAAGTCGGTCCGTTTCTATGCGCAAGCCGCCAAGGACCCATTGGCCAAGCACGACGAGGTGTCTGAACAGGCCGGCGCCCACGCGTTTTTCCAATACCTATTTTTTGGCCAATGGCGTCAAATTCGTGAGCTCGCCCAAGCTCGCGGCATTTCCATCATCGGAGATGCCCCCATCTTCGTTGCGGCCGACAGCGCCGATGTGTGGTCTCATCCGTCGTTGTTTCAAATCGATGCACAATCCGGACGACCACTGTTCGTCGCCGGCGTTCCGCCCGACTATTTCTCGGCTGATGGTCAACTTTGGGGCAATCCACTCTACGACTGGAAGGCGCATCAACGGGACAATTACGCGTGGTGGCTGGAGCGTCTTCGCGCCAATTTAAACCTCTGCGACATCATCCGGATCGACCATTTTCGCGGCTTCGACACGTATTGGTCCATCCCCGCCGGGGCCCCCACTGCGCGCAAAGGCACTTGGGAAAAAGGACCGGGATTGGACTTTTTCAAAGCGGTGCAAAAGGCCCTGCCAGATTGTCGATTGATCGCCGAAGATCTGGGCGAATTGGCGCCCAGCGTTGTCGAGCTTCGTGAAGCCTCCGGATTACCCGGCATGACCATACTACAATTCGCCTTCGGCGGCGATGCGACCAACCTGTATCTGCCCCATAATCTCACCGCCAACAGCGTGGTATATCCGGGAACTCACGACAATGATACCACCTTGGGTTGGTATCGAACGGCCGACGACAAAACGAAAGATCATGTCCGGCGCTACTTCCGAGTTGATGGACGTGAAATCGGCTGGGACTTCATCCGTGCGGCCTACGGCGCCGTCAGTAATCTCGCCGTGGTTCCTTTGCAGGACTTCATGAGCGCAGACTCCGAGGCTCGTTTCAACACGCCCGGGCTTCCGCAGGGCAACTGGCAGTGGCGGTATTCGGCTGATGCCTTGGAGAGCTTACATCAAGGCAGCACCGCCTACCTTCGCGACCTGGCCGAGCTCAACGGTCGGATCTAACCTTCGCCCAACAGATGAGCCGTAATGCGCGGCACCGCGTCATTCACTGCGTCTTCCAAAACGTAATGACCGGCGTCATCCAGATACATGGTCTGGGCCTGAGGCAAGCGACGCTCCCACTCTTGGTAGAAGTGATCATTAAAACAAAAATCCCGACCGCCCCAGACGATCAAAGCGGGACGATCTTGGAACTGCGCGATCCCCTGCTCCACCGACTGTAAAGTCTTCCAGCTGGGATGGGCCGCATTCATGGGAATGTCCTGCACGAAGCCACTGACGGCCACACGATGGGCCCAGGAATCGTAGGGCCACAGGTAGGCGTTGGATTCGTCTTTCGTTAACGCCCGTCGACTCATACCCATCCAAGCTGCCGGCCCCGCAAAGCCATTCAGGCCACGCACCAAAGCCGGGCCCAAACCCGGAAACTTACAGAGGGCAATTCGGCGCGGGAGGTGCATCGAGGGAAACGCCCCCGTGTTCAAAATCGTGATACGCCGGATCATGGCCGGGCAGCGCGCGGCCACGCCAAATCCAATCGCACCGCCCCAATCGTGCACCACGAGATCGAGCTCCGTGAGCTCGAGTGACTTCACCAGCGCCACGATATCGTCGATCCGCGTGGCCAAATTATACGGGTAGTTCTCCGGCTTCTCCGAAAGACCCATACCAATATGGTCCGGGACGATACAACGTCGGCGGGGTGAGATCGATTGAATCAGATTCCGGTAGTAAAATGACCACGTTGGATTGCCGTGAAGCATCAGCACCGCCCTGCTCCCCTGTCCTTCATCCACGTAACTCATACTGGCACCCCGGGGCGTCACGAAGGATTTCGGTGAAAACGGATAGAGCGACTCCATCCACTCTGGTGCGGTGAACGTGCTCATAGGGTTACCATTCCACCGCCAACATCAGGCAATTTAGACCGCTGCCGATGCCCAGTAGTCCGACCTGATCCCCTGGCTGGATCGCGCCTGCGTCGGCCGCCAGGGCCAACGTCGCCGGCAGCGCGACAGATCCCGTGTTACCCAGCGTTTCAAACGTCGAAAAATCCTTCGCCAGATCAAGCCCCAGCGCTTCGTAGAGTTTTCGCCGATGCGTGCTGCCCACTTGGTGACAAATGAAACGGTCAAAGGAATCGGCTGAACCGCCCACTTCGCGGCAAAACTCGGCCCAGGTTTGCTGAGCCAACGCGACTCCCGCGACGAGCAGACTTTCCGAATCGGTTTGCATGGCCAAAGAATCGGCGCCGTGGGTATCCCCTTGGCACAGCTCACTGTGCTCTGTCGCCGCCCGGGCAATCCCCCCTACCAGTCGATGTCCGTGAGGCGCGAGGGAACGATGACACAACATCGCTGCCACCGCCCCGGAACCAATGGTGAGATTGGCGAAGAAAGGCTTAATCTCCTGTCGGCTTAGCGGATTGGCCAACAGCGTTTGTAAGGTATGTTCCACCAAGGGTCCGCCGTTTTCGCCGGATACCACCATGGCGCATTCGATTTGCCCCGACTCGATCATTCCTGCCGCAATCGTCAGCGAGTTTAGAAAGCCTAAACAGGCGTTAGATACATCAAAAATCTGGGCCGACGGCGGTAGTCCAATTTTGCGATGAGCAAAGGAGGCGGTGGCGGGTTCCAGCATGTCTCGGCTCACTGCCGAGTGCATAAACAACTGCACGCGTTTGGCATCCAACGTCGACTGGGCAAGCACCGCTTTACCAGCGGCCGCGCTCGCGTCCGATGGCCGGGTGCCTTCGGGCCATACGCGTCGTTCGCGAATTCCGGTCATCAGTTCGAGTCGACCTTCCGGCAAACGCAGACGTTCGTAGAGAGGAGCCAATCGCGTCTCAATCTGCGTAGTCGACAATACGGCATCGGGCAACGCGACCGCCAGTGATTCGATCACGGTGTTAACAAACTTCATGACGACGTTTGCTTGTGTTCGGGACGCATGGCCAAACGAATGACATCAGCATCGTAAAAATTGCTGCCCAGACCGGCATCGACCACCACGGTGGTGCCATTGATGCCACTGCTCCGGTCACTGAGCAAGAACACCACCGTGTTGGCGACCTCCTGCGTATCCAAATTACGTTTACGGAAGGTGAGTTTTTCAGTGTAGAGGTAACTCTCCAGGTATCCCGGGATGCCGGCGGATGCGCTGGTCTTAAGCGGTCCGGCACCGACCACGTTGAACCGCACGCCCGGTTGCGGATTAAACGACTTGGCCAGAAACCGAGTCGCCGACTCGAGCGCTGCCTTGATGGGTCCCATATAACCGTAGTTGTCGGGGGTGACCGTGAGCGATGAAATCCCGATGGTCACCACCGCGGCGCCGGGTGCAAAATAAGGCTTAAATGCGTTGGCCATTTCGACCAACGAAAAGGCCGAAATCGACGTCGCCTGGAGGAAGTCCTTTCGCAGGGTTTCTTCGAACGGTTTAAAACCTTCGCTGTAGTTCGCGAACGCGATCGAGTGCACGAGGCCATGAATCGGACCGATCCCGGCTGCATCGATAGCGACCGCGAGTTGCTTGGCTGCGCCCTCTTCTTCGACGTCGCAAATGAACGTAGGTCGATCTCCCAGTAATTTTGCCAGCGACGCTTTGCGGGCTTCCGACCGCACGCTGTAAACGACCGTGGCGCCCTGTTCCTCGAGGGACTTGGCCGTCAGCCATGCGACGCTTTTGCGATTCGCTACTCCGGCCACGACGATCGTCTTGCCGGCTAAATTAAGGAAATCAGCCATGAGTTACTTGGTCTCCGGGGTCTTCCACGCGACGGCGAAATTCACGGTCAAAACGCGGGTGCCATCCTCTTTTTTGACGTTGCCGGCCATCATGGTGAATCCGCCCATTTCCTCTTTTTTGACCACCGAAATCACGGTCGTATCACCCGGGAAAACGGGACTCCGAAACCGCACATCCGTAATCTTCGCGAGTAACGGCACGCCCTCTCCCGCAACCTGTCCATTCGCCAAGGCTTGCAGGGCCATAAACGCGGCTCCGGCCTGGAATACGGACTCACACATCAACACGCCGGGCGTAATCGGCGCATTCGGGTAGTGGCCTTGATAAAAATCCTCCTCCGGGCGCCAATGACGACGGGCCGAAAGGGACTCAGCGTTGTGCTCGATAATTTCGTCGAGAAACAAGAACGGCGGACGATGCGGGATGAGATCGGTAACCTGAAGTGACATGAGCCTTATGTTTAGATCAAAGAAATGAGTGAGCGCCAGACCAACTAGGCCTGGGCGACTGGCGCGGAGGCTGCCGCTTGCTTCATCGCAAAAAGGGCCTTGTCGATTTGATTGGCCTTGATGACCCCGTAGTTGATGGTGCCCAGCCAACCCGACATGATGATGCCCACCGATCCCGCGTGGTAGAGCCCCGGCAGTTGATCGGACAGTTCCATCGAAACTTTGAGCCCTTCAAACTTGGTGCCAAACGAGGTGCCGGAAAAATGCTGCGTGTAGCGTTCGATCGTGCGCGGCGTCGCGGCTTCCATCCAATCGATTTTCCCCCGCACGTCGGGAATGTATTTCTCGAGAGCGACAATCGCTTCCTCGATCAGTCGCTGTTTGTTGGCGGCGTAGTCCTCGTCGGACAGTTGCCTCCAATCGGGATACTTCCCATTCAACGAGGCGACCACCGTGTAACGGTCAGACCCTGGCCGGGTGTCGGGGTAATAAACCGAAAACGTGCGGCTCGTGGTGTGAAAATCCACCAATTCATCGCTGCTATAGGTGGGGGCCTCCGAAGTGAACACCAGATCACCGATATGCGGAATGGACTCACCTTTACGGATGCCGAGATACACTTGACAGGAACTCGTGTTGATTCGGACCGCTTCCGCCTCGGCAATGTAGTCGGGGGAGAAGTTTTCCTTCCCGGCTAAACGGAAAATCGTGTTTTTGATGTTGGCGTTGGACAACACCGCCTTCGCCCGAATCGTGCGACCATTGCCCGCGACGACCCCCACCGCGACTTTTTGGCCGTCACGCTCTTCAACCAAGATTTTCTCCACCAAGACGTGTTTGCGGCACTCCACCCCGTTTTCCTTCAGGATGTTGACCATTTTTTTGATCAGAACATCTGAACCACCCTGAAACGTGTAGACGCCCGAGCCCATGAAATTGGAAAACACGATGCCATACGTGATCGCCGGATCCTCGGGCGTAGACCCGTTG
>CAXBOL010000178.1:0-8080 GCA_963977295.1 uncultured Opitutaceae bacterium | reverse complement strand
GCTTCGAAGTCGTCGGCGCGGGAGGCGAAGGCATTGACCGGGAGCGCGGGCATGCTCCACGGATCCCCGAGGGTGTTGTGGGAGAGGTTGATGGTTTCGAGGAAGGTGGCGCTGGCCAAGGAGTTGTCGGAGGCGAGGCGAATGGATTGGGCCACGAGCGGGGTGATGCGGTCACCGCGACGGAGGGCGATGGCGGCTTCGGTGACGCGGCCCGGGAGGGGGAACTCGCGTGTGGTCTGGCCGGTGGTCAAGTCGTGGAGCCAAAAGCGTCCCCCGGTGGTGAGGAGGAGGGGGTCGGCGGGACGCTTGGGGAGGTGGGCGCTGACGAGGGAGCGGTAGTCGAGGGAGAACAGGGGCGTCGACGTGAGGGTGAGGGGATCGACGGCGCCGAAGTGAGGGCGGTTGTCGATGAGTTGCTCGGTGAGCACGCGTCCGTCGGGCAGGAGGCCGAGGCCGCCGAGGTTGGCGGGCAGGCGGGCGGCGATGGTGGCGTTGGTGAGGTCGAGGATGAAGAGCGGGACGCCGGCCGTGGGGAAAAAGAGGGCGGCGCGTTTACCAGATGCGTCGATGGTGAAGCCGCTGGGGCGTGGCAGGGCGGTCGAGGCAGGCACCTCGTTGGTGAATTCGATCCGGCCAGTGGTGGTGATTTGGCCGCTGGCAAGGTCGACTTTTCGTAGGGTGATGAACCGAGTATTGGTGCGGTAGCGATCGGGGGCGAAGGAGACGATGTGGACGGTTTGGCTAGTCGGGTCGAAGCGGTAGGCGAGCGGTTCCAGAGTGGAGCGCGGCAGAACCGACTTGGAGAAGTCGTAGTCGTTAAAGACATACACCTGATGGTTGGTGCAGACTACGATTTGACGAGGCACGTTGGTGAACCAAGCCGCCATGATGGCTTGGGGGAGATTGAAATTCCAACCCGAGGGGGTCTGCTCATAGGTGGCAATCACAGCCTGCGTGGCGACGTCCCAGACTTTAAGGACGTGAGCGTCGAGCGTGAGCAACTGGCGACCGTCGGGTGATTGATCCAAGTGCAGGATCGGATCGCGATGCAGCGAGGGCACCAGCAAGCGCAGAGGCGGCGGCGGGGCGACGGCGGGATCGGGGACCGGCTCGGGCGGGGGCGGCGCGAATGCGGAGTCCTTGATGGACTCGGGGTCTTTGATGAGCTGTTCGAATTGGGCGGAGGCGGTCGCGGCGAAGAAGCCTGCCAGGCCAAGCGCGACAACGAGCGAGAGGGAGCGGCAAGCGATCATGGCAGGAGGGCGATGGGGAAGTCTTGGCCGTAGCCGTAGGAGGACGGGTATTGGGGGGCGCCCTTGTAGCGCTGGGTGACGGTGGGCAGCTCGGACTCCAGGTAGGCTTTGAGCTCGTTGATCGTGATGCGTTTGTCGCCGGTGTCGGCGGCACCGTCGAGGGCTTGCAACAGGGTGTGGGTGAAGGCGCCGTGACCGAGGTCGGCGAATTCGGTGGCGAACTGCGTGCTCGACGAGGCGGCGATCCAGTGGGTGCCGGTGGCCCGGGCGAGCTGGGCGAGCGCCTTTTCCTGCGACGCACCACGCTGGGCGAAGGCTTGGAGGGCACCGCCGGAGTTGCAGGCGTCGAGGATGAACAACTGCTTTTGCGCGGTAATAGTGGCGGAGAGGTCGCGGAGCTGATTGGCCGAAATACCGTTGGCGGTGAGGCTCTGGCTTTCGCCGTAGATGCGGGTGACGTCGTGCGGGATGAGGTAGAACTGCTGGTCGGTCTTCGACATCACGCCGTGGCCGGCGAAGTAGAACAGGAAGGCGTCGTGGGGTTGGGCGGCACGCTGCACCTCGGCGAAGGCGGCGAGGATGCCGTCGTGGGTCGCCTGGGCGTTGCTCAGGTAGTGACGGTTGATTTGGGGGAAGAGGTCGCGGTTGGTGGCCTCGAGTTTGGCCAGCACGCCGGAAGCATCGGCCACGGCGAAGTTGAGGTTGTATTCGGGGTTACGATACTCGTTGACGCCGACCACGAGCAGGTGGAGTTCGGCGGGGCGGCGGGCGGCGAGTTTCTCCCGGAGGAGAGCTTCCGGGGGATCGAGCACGATCTCGTCCGAGGTGGTGCTGACGCCCGCGGAGTTGGTGGCGACGACTTTGAAGCGATTTTGCTCCAGCAGCAGCTCCACTTCCATGCCGGAACGGCGACCGCTGACTTCGCTACCGGGAAAGGTGCGGATGAGTTTGTCGTTTTGGTAGATGGCGACTTCCACGATCGGGTGTTGGGCGCTTTCGGCCCGGAAGTTCAGGTGGTAAGTGAGGGCGCTGCGCCAGATGGTATCGACGGCAAGTGCGGGCGGCTGCACGTAGGCGACCATTTTGTCATCCGGCGCCAAAGCATCGGGGCCAAGCGCGGTGGCCAGGAGGTCCGGTTGATAGTCGCGGGCAAAGACGGACGAAAGGGGGATGGGGCGGGTGCCGGCGAGCAGGTAGCCGGTGTCGCGGAGGGTGGCGGAAGCGTCGAAACGGCCGTCGAGGGTGGAGGCGAGGTAGGCGCCGGAGTCGCGATCGGTGATGTCAAGTTGCAGGGCGAGGCGCAGGTCGTCGGTTTGCGTGTCGAGAAAGAGCAGCGTGCCGGTGGCGAGCAAGGCGACGAGATGGCGTTGGTCGCCGTAGCGGTGGAGCGCCGCGATGCGATCGGGGAGCGAGGAGAACGAGGCGCGAGGCGTCGGACCTGAGAGGTCCAGCGTCATGACCTGGTCGGCGAATCCGACGTAGATCCGTGGGCGGGAGAAATCGTGTTGAACGGCAAAACTCTGGCTCGCGGCGAGCTTCTCGGCGTCAAGTCCGGCTACGGCGACGGGGCGCATCGTGCCGTCGTTGGCGTCGATCGTGAGGAGTTGCCCGGCGCGGACGTCGAGGAAGTGAAGTTGAGCGTTCACCAGCTCATCCAACCACACAAAGTCGCCGTGCGGGAGGGAGAGCGACCAGTGGGGTTTGGTCTCGATGCTGAGGTTGGCGAAGGGCAGGGCCTCGACGGTGGGCGTGGTGAGCGGGTCGCCGTCTTCGACGTAGGTGCGATCCCAAATGAGGCGAAACAGCGTGCTTTCATCGGCGGCGAAGACGTGTTCGGGCATGCGGTAGTCATATTCGGCGGGGCGCACGCCACCGAGTTCGGCGACGATGGCGGGTTCGCCGAAGCGGTGGAGGGTAGCGTCGCGGTTGTTGGATTTGACCAGCCACTTGCCGGACGGGGAGATGGTGACGGATCCGGTGTAGACCGGCGCCGTCGTGATCAATGGCGGATCTTCGTATTCGAAGCCTTGCGGCGAAGGAAAGAGGTCGGCGGCGATCTGCTCGGTGGGCGGATCGCCCAGGCGTTCGAAGAGGATGTTTTGACCGTCGGGGGTGTAGCGGGCCCAGTAGGCGCCGCCGCCGCGGTGCTGATGTTTGAGACCGGAGGACGTCAGACGGAAGAGGTGCACGTTCTCCGAATCATCGGTGGTGAAAAACTCGGGTTTGGTCGGGTGGAAAGCGTAGCTGGTGAAGCGATACGGCATCGATTCGGCGGGGAACTCGGGCGCAATCGAGGCGTCGGCGGAGGCCGGGAGTTCCGGGCGGACCTTGGCGTCGGCCACGCGCACGTTGCGGATGGTCTTTAGCGTGCTGCTTTGGAGGTAGTCGTGGTAGAAGCGAAGCTCGCCCTCTTCCACGCGTTCACCGATGGCGATGATTTCGCCGGGTTGGCCGAACTGGAAACGCACCTTGGGGACCTTGAGTTCGCGGATGATCTTGCCGGCGTAGGGATCGATCAGGGTGTAGGCATAGCCGGTTTCCTCCAGTACGGCTCGATCGGGACTCGTCCAGCGTGGTTCCGTGAGATAGAATTTGTCGGATGGTGGGCGGAGGGACGAGAGGCGTTTGACGCTGCCGTCGTGGAGTGAGACCTCGGTGAAAACGAAATCACCCGCCTTGCGGGAATCGTATTCATTGTCGGGTTCGCCTGATTCTCGCCACAGCAACAGGAAATCCGCGGGAGCGCGGGCGGGCAGCACGCTGACGACCTCGATCCAGGGCATTTTTTCGGGAGTCATGACGTCGAGGGGCTGCGCGGGAGTGCGGCCGGTAGGATCGATACGGTGTAGTTGAAAGGTCGTCGGATGCCACCGATCGGGCGAAGCCACAAGGGCCAGCAGGTCTCCGGTGGCCTCGTCCTGGAAGAGGCGATCAATGAACGGGAACGGGGCAAGCTGGGTGATCACGCCGGAGGTGAGGTCGAGGCGGGAGAGACCGGCTTGAAGAACAAGGCGCGCCCGTCGGGCGCGAAGAGGCGCGGCGAGGCCCCCGCCTGGCGCACGACGAAGCGGCGGGTCATCGAGGCGTGGTCGTAGACGGTGAAACCATTCTGCCCTGAATCGATAACCAGGCTTTGGTCGGGAGAGGTGACGAGATTGTCCTCCGGTTCGACCTGCCATGCGGCGGGAAGCTGCGCTGGAGCGGCCATGAGAAGGGCACCGACGAGGGTCATACGGAATGAGCGAATCATAGAGAGGAGGGGATTTTTCTCTGAAATATCCGCGGTGTTTCTGAGCTGGACGGTGTTCTTGAGCTCGATGGACAAGTGCGGGGAGAGTCCGACGAATCGGATAACAAATTGTTGGAGTCGCGCACGCAGTCCACGTGGCGCGACGCTCTGGCGTAAACGGCGAGTCATATCACAGGTTACGAGGGTCGGCGAAATACCGCCATACGCCTACTTGCGTAGATCGGGTTGTTATCGAAGGGAATAGGGGGTCGATGGCGACGATCGAACGTAGATCCCTAGGCTGGAAATTTGGGGTGGGCCTGTTATGCGAAAGAGTATGCGCCCTATTCTACTCCTCGCGGCCCTCTTAATCGGTCATGGTTTGTTGGCAGAATCCACGCCGTCGCGGCCGAATGTGCTGTTTATCGCGGTGGATGACTTGAATGACTGGCCGGCGTTTTTGGCGGGGCATCCGGATGCGAAGACCCCGAACATGGATCGGTTGGCCCGTCGCGGCACGGTGTTTCGCGATGCCCATTGTCAGTTCCCCCTGTGTGGTCCGTCGCGAGCCAGCGTGTTTTCCGGGATGTTGCCGTCGACATTGCAGGTCTTCGATCAACTGAAGGATGACGAGCTCCAGCGTCGAGCTCATGCCAAGGGCACACTGTTGCTGCATGAGTATTTTGCCGAAGCGGGCTACAAAACCATGGCCGTGGGGAAATTGCTGCATAACCACGTGCCGACTGGCAGTGTGGAGATGTCTGGCGGGCGGGAGCCGTTTGGACCGAAACCGAAACCGGGTTTCAAGTGGGTGTCGGACCAGACCAGCACGGATTGGGCCGCGTGGCCGGAGCGGGACGATGAGACCGCTGATTATCGCACGGCGGAGTGGACGGTGGCGCGGCTGGGAGAGTCGCACGATCGGCCGTTTCTGTTGATGACGGGATTCCTGCGGCCCCACGTGCCTTGGTTTGTGCCGCAAAAGTGGTTCGATCTGCATCGACCGGCCGCGGACTTGGTGTTGCCGCCTTACCGCGCCGATGACTGGGACGATATTCCCCCGTTCGCGGCGACGATCGCGACGGAACCGCAATACCCGACGACGGCCTGGGCGCAAGAGCACGATGAGTGGCACAATATTGTGCAGGCCTATCTCGCCTGTGTGTCCTATGTGGACCACTACGTGGGCGAGGTGCTTGATGCGTTGGATCGCTCGGTCTACAAGGACAACACCATCGTGGTGCTGTGGTCGGATCATGGTTACCATTTAGGGGAGAAGGGCCTCTTCAAAAAGGTCACGCTCTGGGAGCGTTCCACTCATGTGCCCCTGATCGTGGCGGGCCCAGGATTGCCGGCGGGTCAAGAATGCAACCAGGTCGTCAGTTTGATCGATATGTATCCGACCATGGTCGATCTGGCGGGCTTGCCGGCCAACGAGATGAACGACGGACAGAGCCTGCGGCCGTTATTGGACGACCCCGATGCGCCGTGGGATCGGGGTGCGATCACGACCCTCTTCGAAGGCAATCATGCCGTGACCACGACAGAGTATCGTTATATCCGATACAAAGATGGGAGCGAAGAACTCTATGACCGCGCGAGTGACCCGAATGAGTGGGAAAACTTGGCCGTCCGACCGGGGCTTGAGGCGGTCAAAGCGGAATTGGCGCAGCGGTTGCCGCGATAGTCAGCTATTGTTTTTTAACCACAGATGAACACAGATAGCTCCACTACCGTTACGCGATGGAACCCACTCTGACGAAGAGGTCTAGTTGAGATTCGTGTACAACAAACCAGTCCGGAATCCGTGTTTATCTGTGTGAATCTGTGGTTAAACTCTGATCCCTATGTCCTTATCTGAGCGCGTCGAGGACGATGCCGGGGGTGAGGAGTTCGGGGAGGATCTTGGGGTCTGGCTGGCCGGGGAAGTAGATGAGGTTGAACGGGACGGCGCTGCGGTTCCAGCGTTCGAGCTCGGCGGTGATGGCGGGGTCGCGGTTGGTCCAGTCGGCTTTGAGGGTCACGACCTTCTTGTCACGGAAGACCTGTTTCACTTCGTCGGAGCCGAAGACGTATTTTTTATTGGCCTGACAGGTGGCGCACCAGCGCGCGGTAAAGTCGACGTAGACGGGATGACCCGCGGCTTGAGCGGCGGCGATGGCCGCGGGAGTCCATTTTTCCCAGACAATATCAGTGGGCTCAGGGCTGCGGGGCCAACCCAAGGCGGTGCCGGCGAGGAGCACGATCAATCCTCCGATGAGACCGAAGCGTTTGCGGGCAGGTTTGGCGGAGAAATTCGCATAGCGGCCGTAGATCCACACGGCGAGCGCGATGACGGTGAGGCCCAAAATGGCGTTGAGGGATCCTCCCTCGGTCGTTTGCCCCGCGAGCACCCAAATTAGGTAGCCGACCGTGGCGTAGAGCGGGAAGGCCATGGCTTGTTTGAACGTCTCCATCCATGCTCCAGGGCGAGGCAGGACCTTGATGGCGCCCGGGAAAATTGAGAGCAGCAGGTAGGGCAGGCTCAGACCGATCGCGATGGCGGTGAAGACCGCGAACGACGACACCAGCGGCAAGGCAAGGGCGGCCCCAAGGGCAGGGGCGAGGAAAGGCGCGCTACAGGGCGTGGCGACGACGGTGGCGAGGACACCGGTGAAGAAAGAGCCGGTGAGTCCTTCCTTCGACTGTAACTTGGCTCCGACCCCGGTGGCGCTCAGGCCGAACTCAAACACCCCACTCATAGCCATGGCGAAGATCAACATGATGGCCGCGAGCACGAAAACGAAAGGGGCCGATTGCAGTTGAAACCCCCAGCCCAATTGATCTCCGCCGGCCCGGAGGATCGCGAGTATCCCGGCCAGCGACCAAAATGACGCCAGCACGCCGAGGGAGAACACCCAGCCGTGCATGGCGACGCGTTTGCGATCGGCTCCGGCTTGGTTGACGAAGCCCATGATCTTGATGCCGAGCACCGGAAAGACGCAGGGCATGAGGTTGAGAATGAGCCCGCCAACGAGGGCGATGGCGAGGGTTAGGATGAGGGGTTTGGCCTCGTCAGTTGCCCCAGTCGCCGTAGCGGCGGCGTTGCTACCGGCGGAAGCGGGCGCTCCGAAGGCAACGTTGATGGCCAAGCCATTGAGGGCGGTTGATGCGGTGGTCCAACTCCCGTCTTGGCGTAGCACGCCCACGAGGCGTTCGCCGGTGCTGTCGGAGTAGTCGGAAATGGGGAGATCAATTGTCAGTGATGAGTCAGTTTGACTGACGAGGGTCTGGGGTTGGTCATAAAGGATGTAGGCATCCTCGGCGAAGAACCACGGATTTGAGGGTGTGCCGCTGGTGAGTCCGCTCACTGTCAGGCGGGCGGTGGTGCCGCGTTTCTCAGCAGAGACCGTGATGCCGGTGGGCAAGGTGGGCAGGGCCGCCAGCGTATCGCGAATGGCTTGGCCGTGGGAGGGATCGGCGGCCGGGGCGGACGCCACGACGGGGAGGGTGAGTTCAATGGCCTGATCGCCGGGGATGCAGACATCGGCGCACATCAACCAGTCGGCGTGCGCTTGGAGTGTGACCGTGGAACCAGGAGCAAGGGTTGAGGGAGGGG
>CAXBOL010000177.1:0-8080 GCA_963977295.1 uncultured Opitutaceae bacterium | reverse complement strand
GCTATCGACTGCGTTCCCAGCGCTGGGACCTTTTATTTCCAAGACACACCCTAATCTGGGAGTTCGAATTTCTGCCATGAGTTGGGAACGAACAACCCACTGTTTGGTGAATTCTAACTCATTCCATTTTGGATTGGTATTCATTCGTGTCTATTCGTGGTTAAATTGCAGGGATCCCGCTTAGAGAGATCGCGAACTGCATCGTCCCAATTCGGATACTCAAAATTAAAGCCCGCTGCTGCCAATCGACCCGAGATCACCCGACGGCTTTTTAGCACCAATTCGCTTTCGGTGCGCAGTAACCAACATCCAATTTCTAACATCCAATTGGGTGTAGGCAGTCCCCAACCGCGATGGCAGGCAGCGCGCAATTCACGCATGAAGTGACGATTGGGCAGAGGGTGGGGTGCCGCGATATTGACCGGTCCAGCCATCTCTTCATGGGCGATCAACCATTTCACAGCTTGGGCAAAATCATCCTCGTGCACCCAAGAGACGTATTGGCGGCCGTTACCAATGGTCCCACCGAGTCCACGGCGGGCGAGTTTGGCCAAAACATCGAACACGCTCCCAGCATCGATGCTCATGACCATTGCAGTGCGCATCATCACTTTGCGGGTTCGCGGAGTTTCGGCGCGGTCGAGGGCTTCTTCCCACGCTCGGGCAATGGCCACGCTGGCGTTCCATTTCGGAGGGGCGTGAGGTTCTTCCCCGCCGATGATGCCGGTCGCCTCGTCATTCGGCGCATCAAACCGATGGGCGTAGATCGTGGCGGTGCCAGCTTGGAGCCAGACGGCGGGTGGCTTACGAGCAGCTGCGATGGCTTCCCCGATGACCGACGTCGACCTCAAACGCGATTCCAGCATTTCGACCAAGTTCTTGGCGTGATAGCGACAATCGACGGAGCGTCCCGCGAGGTTGATCACGACATCGGCACCATCAATTTCGCGACTCCAATCACCGAGAGTTTCTCCGTCCCACACAACCACGCGAGTGGCATGTGGGATCGGATTCTCCGTTCGACTCAGCACAACCGTTTCAGCGTCTTCGTGGGCAAAGGTGCGGAGCAGGACCGCACCCACATGTCCGCTGCCCCCAGCGATAATGATTTTCATAAGGCGGTCTCTTTTTTTAACAACCAACGGTAACTCACCCCGACGCAGAGGCCGATGACTGCCGGAATCCACGCGATGATGTATGAATCGAGACCCGTCCAGGTCATCACCAGCAGCCCGAACGCCAGAAGGGCTACTAGGATCCAAATCAATTCGGTATAGTAGACGTGACCCATTAGCCGTTCCATACTTGGAACAAAGGTCAGGGGCAAAACCACCAAGGCCCAACCGGCCAAGGCGAACGTGCTGGCGACAGCCGCAATGAATCCGAACTGGAAAAAATCGCTGATCAGGTTGGTCCGTGGCACCGGGCTGAGCACGGCGACGAAGGCGACTAGGACGAACATGAGCCCGCTGCACAGGGTGAGGCCCATGCCCATGGCTTTTAAGGTGCGGAGGTGAAAGGAGGTTGGTTTCATCTTCTGGTCGGACCATTAGAGGTGAGGAATTGCGGGTGGCACGCTGGCATTGGCGGCTGCCGCGGCGGCTTCGCTGCGTTTGGCTTTCCGGCGCATCTTGTCGAAGTTGAAGAGGTTGAAGAAGTGCATGCCGCCGAGGACGAGCATTGCCAATCCGACCTTCGTGCTCACGTAGACAAACACCGCTTCCAGCGTCGTAGGAGCGATGCCGTTCCGTAGCGCCATGGTGATGAACCCTAAATTGATCAGGTAAAACCCGACTACGAGTAGGTGATTCACCGAATCGGCCATGTCTTCCCGGCCGTGAAAGGCGTCGACGAGGAATACCTTGCCGTTCTTGTGCAACGTGCGGGCAACCCAAATCGTGAGCGCAATGCTCACGCTGAGATAGAGCGAATATCCGAGGATGGTGTGGTTCATGATATTTCCTTTTTTTTAGTAATTTCAGTAAATACTGAAATTAAAGATTAAATAAACGGTCAGTCAATCAGGCGAAAGATGGTGTCTCCGAGTTGCGCGAGTTTGCGCATTTTGGAGGAGGAAAGCGCGGAGGTCCGGCGACCCCAGGAGGACGAGAGTTGCATGAATTCATTCATCGCCACCAGCCGGGCGTGTCGCTCCGGAGCCATGGCGGCCTCGGTGGCGGCGCTGTCTTCGACGCACTCCTCCAGTAGGCGCACGGTGGGATCGATCTCACGTTTTTGACGCTCGATCATGATTATCCTAAAGAGTTCCCAAACATCGTAATGCGTCTCAAAGAGCTCCCGCCTTTCGCCCGTGCGGTGCACGGTGCGAATCAACCCCCAACCGCTGAGCTCCTTCAGGCTCATACTCACGTTGGAGCGGGCGATTTCGAGGTGACCCACGATTTCATCGGCGGTCAGCGGGGTCCCGGCTAAGTAGAGCAACGCATGGATTTGAGCCACCGAACGGTTAATTCCCCACTTGGTGCCCATTTCCCCCCAGTGGAGGATGAACTTGCGCATGACCGGGGTGATTTCCATAATTTCAGTAATTACTGAAATTAATGGCGCGTCAAGCCTCGGTTGGGAAATTTGTTGAGATCCTCAAAACGGGCGAGGTGATCAGGTTTTTCGGGTGAAAGCGGCCGCCATTTTTTCGGCCGTCCAACCAACCTTCAGGTTTGCTCGACCCGATTGGTGAAACCAGTCCGCGGTATCACGGGCGGTTTCGCTGACGGCGCGATGACGCAACCCTGAGGCCCAGGCTTTTTGGCCGTTGACTTGAAATAGTCCGCCTTGAGGCGAAGCGATGGGAAGAAAAAGCGGGAAACCGTTTTCGACGTTAGCGCCCATGGCTGCTAGTTCAGCATTAGATTTTGAATGCAAATTCACCGTCCGCCCGAGTCCTTGGGCCACTGCGGTAAGCAGATCAGCCATGGTGATCGGACTTTCAGGTCCGATGGCATTAAACGCACCCGTGGCGCCGGCCTCGATGCGTTCGATCAACCAAGCTGCGAGATCACGCACATCGATGATTTGCACGGGCGATTCGGGCAGCACGGCTGGAACCAAAAGGTCAGTTTGGCGGCTGATCAGATCGACCCAGTAGGTAAAGCGATCCGTGGGATCGAAAGGACCTGCAATGATGCCAGGTCGAATAATCAGAGCGTTCTTAAACGCGCCGGCCGCCTGTTCGGCTTGGGCTTTTAAAGGGCCATAGTTTTCCGCGGTGATTCCCGGTCCGGGATTTTTCAGAGGGTAGGCCAAGGCCGATGATTCATCGAGCCCGACTTTGGCCGGTTCTCCATAGGCGGAGATCGACGAGATCAACGTGTAATGGGTGGTGTCTCCGCCGATCTCGGCGTGGAGCGCGGTGACCTCTTCGGGTCGGTAGGCGCAGGTGTCGATCACGGCGTCCCAGCGGCGTCCATTCAGTGATCCGAGGTCGCCGTTTCGATCGCCGACCACGGATTTGACCCGGTCGGCCTGAGGCAGGGGGGAGTTACCGCGTGAGAACGCGGTGACGCGATGCCCCCGGGTCAGGGCGGCTTCAATAATGGCGCGTCCGACAAAGACGCCGCCGCCGATGATGAGAATTTCCATGAGGGTTGAGGTTATGCTAGTAGCCCGAACTGCTTAGACTTTACGAAAGGAAACAAAGGAAAGGAAGAAATGCACAAATGAATGTTTTCCAACCACTTCGTTCTCTTCCTTACCTGTAAAAAGTTTATAACCCTAGGGTCATTAGAGTATTAGGATTTCGAGGTGACCCCGAAGTCTTGATCGATCTTTATGAAGGCCGCCGCGCCGATTGAAGGGATCGCGCACAACAGCACCCACCAGAAGAAGTTGACGTAACCGAGCTGCTCTTGGATCCAACCTGCGACCATGCCGGGTAACATAATGCCCAGCGCCATGAAACCTGTGCAGATCGCGTAGTGCGCTGTTTTGTGGGCTCCTTCGGCGGCCAACATCATGTAGACCATGTATGCGGTGAACCCAAAGCCGTAGCCGAGCTGCTCCAGCACCAAACCAATCCCCACGGGCGTGAGTCCCGCGGGTTGCACGACGGCCAACACCACAAACACCGCGTTGGGCACATGCATCGCGGCGACCATCCACCACAGCATTTTTCGCAGTCCGTATCGTGAAACCAGGACTCCCCCAACGATTCCGCCGATCGTGAGGGCCAACACCCCAAACGTGCCGTAGAATATGCCGATTTGTTCGTTGGAGAGCGCCAATCCCCCTACATCCCGCCCGTCGAGCAGAAACGGAATCACCAATTTCAACAACTGCGCTTCGGCAATGCGGTAGAGCAGAAGAAAACCGAGAATGGTGAGGATCTCTTTTTTCCGAAAAAACGCGCTGAATACCGTCCACCACCCTTGCCAAGGGTTACGCGTGGTCGCCTCCGGTCGATCGATGGCGAGCCGAGGCAGAGCCCGCAGGTGATAAAAGGCGACCAGTCCGAAGAACACCGCCAATAGCCCAAAGACTATGGCCCATGCTTGGGCCACGCCCCCCGCGCTTGATTGAAGCGCGCCGGCGAGAAACACCAACCCGCCTTGGCCGGTGATCATGGCCAGCCGAAAAAAGGTGCTGCGCACCCCCACAAACGCGGCCTGTTGGGGTTTTTCCAAGGCCAACAAGTAGAACCCGTCGGCAGCGATGTCGTGCGTGGCCGAGCTAAAGGCAAGCAGCCAGAAAATCGCCAAAGTCGCCTGCAGGAAGAACGAGGTGGGCACCGCGAATGCGATCATCGCTAACGCTGCTCCCATGGCAAATTGCAGGGAAGTGATCCAACCTCGTTTGGTGCCGACGAGATCAATCAGCGGAGACCATAGCGGTTTAATGACCCAGGGCAGGTAGAGCCAGCTGGTGTAGAGCGCGAGTTCCGCATTGGGCACCTCCAGATTCTTATACATCACCACCGCCAGCGTTGCGACGGCGACGTTGGGGATGCCTTGACTAAAATAGAGCGTGGGAATCCATCGCCACGCGCCCGACTTCAACGGCTGGGAATTATCCATCGGTGCTTGTCTTCAGACCCCGGGAGTCGACTCGTCGGTCACGTCTTCGTCGGTGGTTTCGAGCGTCGCCAACACCTCCTTGGCGGTCGCCAGATCTTCCTCCGCCACCTGAAGTTTAATGCCTCCGGAGGCCCACAGGTAGGGCGGGGCAATCTCGGCGGTCTGTTCGTCGGGAATGATCGCGTCAATCCCGTGACCCTCCAAAACGGATCGAATGACCTGAGCTTCGGCGAGTTCTGCGAAAGTGGCGACCGTTTCCATACCGAAAATGAATCACGCGTGTTCCGACTTGGCGAGCGTCGTTAGTTGTGGGAGGGTCATCGTTACCGTGATTAATTTGACGATTTTACGGATTCCGACTCGCTCTGAATTTCCCAGCCCATTCCGAATTCTTCTCTCATGACCTCGAGCACTGAACGTTTGGGCGATCTACCGCTGCAAAGCGATGAACTCCTCCCGTGGCTGCGTGAAGCCGCCGACCAACACTCGATTATGGCGGTGACGGATGCCAAAGGGGTGATCCTTTACGCCAACGATCAATTCTGCCGCATCTCCGGCTACTCTCGGGAAGAGCTGATTGGCCAGACTCACCGCATCATTAAGTCCGACGAACACTCGCAGGAATTTTTTGCGAGCATGTGGAAGACCATTAATTCGGGCCGCACTTGGCGGGGAACCTTCCGCAATCGGTCCAAGAACGGCTCCTCTTACTGGGTATCGAGCACGATTACTCCACTGTTGGGGCCCGATGGGAAACCCCGCCTCTTTTTGGCGATGCGGACTGATGTCACGCCGCTCAAGCAAACACAGGATTTTCTCCATGATCAGGTGGAGCTGCTCAAGCAGACGCAGGAGCAACTCCGGGCGTTTTACACGCATGCCCCGATCGGAATTTCCTGGCGTGAATTCGACGCCCATGGCGTCTCATCGGTTAACCACGTTAACGACAAATTTTGCGAAATCATCGGCCTGACGCAGGAGGAAGCGTCCGACGTCAACAACGTCATGCGGATCACCCATCCCGACGATCGCGTTGTGCAGGAGCGGATGACGGCCGAACTTTACGCCGGGACACGGGACCAGCTCTCGATGGACAAGCGCTACCTTCGGCCCGACGGCGAAGAGATATGGTGCAATCTGACGATCGTGGTCTTACGCGACGAAAACGGCCGGGTGACTCACCATTTTGGTATGTTGGCGGATATCACCGAGCGTATCCAAGCCATCAATATCCTCAAAAGCCGAGAAGCGCGGTGGCGCACTTATTTGGACACAGCAAGTGAGGTGCTTTACGCCATCACCCCGGAAGGCGAAATCAAGTTTGTTTCCTCGGCCTGGACCAGCAAGTTGGGTTATTCCACTGATTCTGCTTTGGGCCAGCGTTACCTCGATTACGTGCATCCCGAAGAAGCTGAGGCCTGGGAAGAGTTTTTTAATCACACCCTTTCGCGAGGCGCCAGTCCGGTCAGTATCGAGCACCGGGTTCGGCATGCCGACGGTCGGTGGATTTGGCACGCCATGAGTGCGTCGGTCTATTCCGATCGCAACGGTCGCACGGCCTTTCTGGGCGTCGGGCGCGACATCACTTTGCGGTTGGAAGTGCAAAACCAGTTAAAGGCCGCGCTGGCGCGTCGCGAGGAAATGGAACGGATCGTTAATCGGTCTCCTTCGGTGGTCGTGCTCTGGCGGGCGGAAGAAAATTGGCCGGTGGAGTTTGTTTCTCAAAGCGTGCGGCAGTTTGGCTATGAGCCGGAATATTTTACGGAGTCCAATCGTGGGTTTATCGCCATCACCCACGAAGATGACCGGAATCGCGTAAGCGCCGAAGTAAAGGCTCATGCCTTGGCTCAACACGATGAGTATAACCAGGAATATCGCATCATGTGCACTGATGGCGACGTGCGGTGGATCGACGATCACACGGTTGTGCGGCGGAATGCCGAAGGCGAAGTGACGCACCATGAGGGGTTGATCACCGATATCACACCGCGCAAAGAAGCCGAGGAGCGGGAGCGCGAACTTCGGGAACGTGACCTACGCACGGCGGGTGAAATTCAAGCGCATTTGCGTCCGCGCGAATTCCCCGACTTTTCGGAAATCGAAGTCGAAGCGCTATCTGATCCGTCCATGCTGATCGGAGGCGATTACTACGACGTGCTCAAGGTGGATAATCGCCACTGGGGGTTTGTGGTGGCAGACGTCTCCGGCAAGGGGGCGGGCGCGGCGTTGGTCATGACCGAATGTCGGGCCATGATGCGACTTTGCGCCGAGGAAGAGTTGAGCCCCGCGGCGGTGTTACGACGAGTCAATCGCATGCTCCAACCGGATATGCGCCCCGGCATGTTTGTGGCCGCTTTCTATGGTATTATTAACTTGGATACCCGGATAATGCGGTTCTGCCGGGCGGGGCATGAGCCGCCGTTGGTCCTGCACACCGACGGCAAAGTGGACCAGCTGCCGGGATCCGGTCTCGCCGTGGGTCTTGATGAAGGTCCCCTCTTCGACGAGATGTTGGAGGAGTGCGAGATTCAACTCAAACAGGGGGACCTCATCGCACTCTACACCGATGGAATCACCGAAGCCGCCAATCCGACGGGTGAAGAATTTGGGCGCGATCGGCTCGCCAGTGGCCTACAGCGCAACTCGGAGCGACCATTGACGGAAGTCATCAAAACGATCGATCGCTACGTGCGTAATTTTTGCGTGCTAGCCCCGCGTCACGACGACCGCACCCTGCTTCTCATCCGCGCTCGATAGCGCATTTTGAGTAAATCCGTAGCCTTATACCGGAAAGGTGCGCTCTAGCTTTGGGGCAGCGGACTCTATCGTCGTAGCCGGGGTCGCTGACCCATGAACGCTAATTTAGGCATTGTCCTACTGGCTCCGGCGAATGCGAAGTGCCAATGGGCACCCAGTTTCTCCAGTCACGTTCGTTTCACCTTGGGCGGGTGAACCGCTGTAGCCGGGGTCGTTGACCACGGTGCTCCATGTTCCACTCCACCGGGGGCGTCGGCAAGCGACGCCCCTACATTCCCGCCGCTCCCCTTACC
>CAXBOL010000176.1:0-8094 GCA_963977295.1 uncultured Opitutaceae bacterium | reverse complement strand
GACGCCTCTGGCTCAATAGTCAATCCCGGTCAGGACTGCTTCGCCGGACGCTTACGTCCCGCGAGGCGGGAACCGGCACTACGCCCTTCCACCTCGAAGTCTAAATCCCGCCTACGACAGACCTCCAGCGCTCCCTCGCGCTGGCGGCCTGTCGTCTCACGAAAGTTACCTACCCATCAACGCTCACTGCTCCGGACCGGTCGCAAAGCCATCAACCGTGCCTGCCTCTACGTGATAAGCGCCGGTCCGGCGAGTGCCCTCGCGATAATTGTAGAGTTCGATCACCCGCAGGAGCTCGCCCAAGCTTATTTCCGCGTCTTGGTCCGTATCCGCAGAGTGATGACGTTCCAATTCATTCGCGGACCCTCGAGGCGTTTCGGGATCCGTGCCATAACCGTCAACCGACTCGGCGTCCAGCAGGTAGCGCCCAGTGCGCACCGTGCCGTTGCGGGTGTTGTAGAGTTCTATCACTCGGAGCAGTTCACCCAACGAAATCTCGCTATTCAAGTCGGTGTCCGCGTCGTGAGTAGACGGGGCGGGAGAGACGACCAACGGATCAGGCGTGACCATCACCTTGACCTCTTCCCCGTCGGACCGGGCCCGCAGAATCCCGACCAACGCTTGATCACCCACTACATTACCGGGCACATTCAAGGTGTAGGAAAACTCGATCGGACTGGCTGGCGTGCTGGTCCAGGCCCATTCGAACAATTCAGTATCCCCCACTTCCGGGGCCACCTGACCCGCACCCACTCCGCTGGAACCAAAACTCCAAGCCTGACCATCAATCGTATCAGGCGGCAAGACACTCCAACCAAAGCTCACCAAGGGTCCGGCGTAAGTGATGGTATTGGTGACGGTCAAGGTTTCGCCGGCCCGATAACCATTGCCCACCACCGAATGGGTTCCCGCCAATTCCACCACGGCGACCTGCGCCGTCCCGGAGTCGGTTGAGCCGACACTATTCGACACGGTCACGTGGTAATTTCCTGCATCTGCCAGCGACAAGTTCGACAGGCTTAGCCCAGCCATCGTGGCCTCCGGAATCGAACTCCCGTCCTTCAACCACTGATACGTAAACGGCGCGGTGCCGTCCACTTCGACCGAAAGCGCGATCGAGCCTCCCACCGCAAACACTCCACCTTTCGGATCGGACAGAATAATCGGGGCCGACTCCACCTCCACCGACGCGACACTACTCGTCACGGTGCCCACCGCGTTGGACACGACAACATCGTAGTCACCGCTATCGTCATATGAGGCCGACTCACGCGTCAACTCGGCGGCGGTTTCACCCTCGATTTCGGTGCCATTAAGTCGCCATTGATACGTGGGCTGAGGCAGTCCGTCGGCGACGACGGAAAGGGTGAGTGGCTGACCCACCACCAACGTCACGCCCACCGGTTGCGAAGAAATCGTCGGCGCAGCCTGGACCGTGACTTGCACCGCCTCACTAGTAACCGTGCCCACGCTGTTGCTCACCACGACATCATACTCACCCGCGTCTTCCGCAGTCGCATTTGAGAGGATCAAGGCCGCCCCGTTCTGGTCAGGCAACGCCACCCCATCCTTGCGCCACTGATACGAAGGCTCAGGGGTTCCTGAGGCCTCCACGATGAGTTCAATGGCGGAACCGCGATTCACCGTTTGTGGCGACGGTTGCGCCGTGATCTTCGGCTGCTCGGTCACGGTCAGCGTGACCGTGGAGCTTTCAACCTCACCGATCGCATTACGCACTAAGACCGTGTAATTGCCTGCATCGGCCAAAGCCACCGCGGCGAGATTAAATACTGCGGCATTTGCGCCCTCAACAACCTCGCCAGCCTTACGCCATTCGAAGGTCGGCGTCGGATTTCCCTCCACTTCGACCTCGAAGCTCGCCGCGCTGCCCACTTCACGGGTGAGCGAAACGGGTTGGGTCAAGACCGCCGGCCCGAATTGCACGTCCACTTCGACAGGTTCGCTTACGACCGCGGCGACTTCATTTTCGACTCGCACCGTGTAGCTTCCCGCATCGGTTCGATTCACCGGATCAACCACATAGGCCGAACCGGTTGCTCCCTCAATAATTTCACCGCCCTTGAACCACTGATAAGTCGGCGCCGGCACACCATTGGCAACCACGCTTAACTGTAGCTTGGCCCCCTCGGTTATCGTCGTATCGACGGGCTGAGCGCCTATCGTCGGCGCAGCGTGAACCGTGAGCCGCACCGGTTGAGTCTGGACGGAGCCGACATCATTGGAAACCGACACCGCATAAAGCCCATCATCTTCGAGCGAGACGGACAAAAGGGAGAGTTCAGGACCATCCACTCCGGCGATGATTTCGCCATCCTTGGTCCATACATAAGTGAGGGGGGACGCCCCGGTCACTGCGACCCCGAGTAGCACAGAATCTCCGACAATTTTCGTGACGGCCTCCGGGAAAGCCGTAAGCCGAGGAGCCTGTCTCACGATGACCACGGCTTCACGACTTTCAGTCGCCCCCACTTCATTGGTGATCACGACCTTGTAGTCACCGGCGTCGTTCTCACCGGACACCTCCACCACGAATTCAGAACCGGTGGCGCCATCGATGGCCCCGCCATTGCGGAACCACTGATAGGTCGGCGCCGGCACCCCGCTTGCGACCACGCTCAAAGACAGCTCCTGCCCCTCCTTCACCACCTGATCATCCGGCTGTTGCTGGATCGCAGGGAGCGTGTGAACCGTCAACACCGCCGGGGTGGAGGTTTCATTTCCAACCACATTCGTCACCACAACATCGTAGTTCCCCGTGTCTTCCAAACTCACCGCAGTCAGCAAGATTGAGGAGCCCGTCGCCCCGTCGATCACTTCCCCGTTCTTCCGCCATTGATAAGTTGGGGCAGGCACACCCGTCGCACCCACTTCCATGGTCACATTCGCTCCTGCCTCCACCGTCTGATCTTGCGGCTGACTCGTGATCTGCACCGGCGCCTGCACCGTCACGTGCGCAGTTTCCGAAGTGACGCTGTCCACCACATTGCCCACCACCACATCGTAGTCCGCATCATCGGCCAGTGAGACTGCTTCAATCGTGAAGCTCGCACCCGTTGCGCCTTCAATTTCAACGCCGCCCTTGCGCCACTGATAGTTTGGCGCCGGCACACCATTCGCCGTTACGCTTAAGGTCACGCCGTCTCCCACGACCACCGTCTGCGGCAAGGGCTGCACCGAAATCACCGGCGGCGCCTGCACCGTCACATGCGCCGTTTCCGAAGTGACGCTGTCGACCACATTGCTCACAACGACGTCGTAGTCTGCTTCATCGGTCAGCGTGGCCGCTTCGATCGTGAAGCTCGCAGCAGTTGCGCCTTCGATATCCACCCCTCCCTTTCGCCACTGATAACTCGGCGCGGGAACACCCTCCGCCAAAACTGAAAGCGTTACCGAGGCACCAGCAACAAGCTTGAATGATACCGGTTGAACCGTGATCGACGGTTTGACGGTAATGAGTTCGAACTCCGCCAAGAGCTCGCGGTTTGCGTCCATGAGCACCGCGCTCTCCGCGTTCATCGCATCCAAAATCCCCTCACCGATCCACCGGACGAACCGATAGCCTGCGGAGGGAACCGCTGAAATAGTTGCCGATGTTCCATCATCAAACACGCCCGAAGCAACGACTTCTCCCAATCCTGCGGAGATCTCAATGCTCAGAACCCACGTTTTTACAAATTCCGCACGAACTTGCCGGTCCGCATTCATCGATACGGTCGCCGGATTCGCCCCATCATCGACAAGGCCGTTTCCGACCCACTTTTCAAACCGATAGCCTTCGTTGGGCACGGCCGTCACACTAACTTCGATTCCCTCATCGAATAGACCGTCACCTAAAACAGCCCCGCCGGCCTCCGGTTCTGCATTCAAAATAAGCGCATAGCGATTAACGGCCGAGAAAGCCCGACTCGTTTTAAGTGCCCCGACAGATAGGTTCGGATAAACGAGCGTCGGAGGATTTGGTAATTCGGCCCCGAATGCCCGCGCCGGATCGAGATCGACCCCATCCACAAATAGTTCCGTCACCGCAAATTGACTTCCTGCGACCGGAAGTTCCGTCACAAAAGTTCGCCGGTCCCACACCACCAGATACAAGGCTGCTCCCTGAGCCACCCCAAGCGCTTCCATGAACTCGCGATCAACATCACCCGCCGTCGCATTGAAACAGAAACCCGAATTGAATCCCGTTGAAACCGCGAGGGTGTGATTCACCCGGTCCCCTTGCATCCAGGTTCTACCCGCATTGACCAGATCGCTCAGCTCGGAGGGACGGAAATGACCCAAGTCCACCAATCCTCCGGATTCGACCGCAACCAACACCGCGAGTCCAGATGCGTTATCGAACGCGACTTCATCATTGCCTTGGAACTGCGTGAAGCCGCTGCCCCAATCCAAATCTGCCCGCAGGAGGCAAAGCGGGGCCAAACAGAAAAACCCGATTATTGAAATGATTCGTTTCATTTCCCCACCTCCCACAACATCGGACCACTTTCCCGGAATACGGAAATCGCCGCTCCGGGCTCGATAGCCACCTCGTTTGCCCCGCTCGGAGTTTCCTGCTCGATTTCCCAAGCCCAATCTTCGGCTATCTCCTTGAGACGCAGGGTTACATCAAACGTGTTCGTCGCCGGGTTATAGAGGCGGACCCGATCGCCGCCCAAACTATCCACGGCACCCGCAGCAAACCCACTTTCGGCCAACCCAGAATCGATCAATTTTGTTGAGGGCTCTCCCGAGACATTGGTTCGGGAGAGATTGTGAATCGTGCCCACCAGATTGAACCCTTTCCGCAACGGCTGCACCATCGGTTCCAGCAGGACCTCGCCGCTCACTGTAATGACGATCGGTTCGGTAACTTCAGGCACTTGGATAAGAAATCCGTCCCCCGGAAACAGGCCTACATCATCATAAACTCGGACCAAGCCATCCTGCCCGCCGGTGGCCCATCCGCGTTTTCCGCCCGTATTCGTGCCATCGGAAAGCCAGTAAGTAAGGAACTTCCCGTTCCAAAACAAGAGCACCCGGGTAGCCTCCAATTCGACCGCGCCAGCCGGAACAACCGCGCCGTTGCTGGGAAACAATTCGCTCAAATAGAAAACTTGGTGAACCGAGAAGGCCTCCGAGCCGTCCAACGTCGCTAGGTCGACACCCCCGCCATCATAGCAACGGAGCACTTTCCGAAACACTTCGTTCACTGTTTTATACTCCACCAGCGCACCACAGATCCGACCTCGCTGCGGACCTGACGTAATCCGAACGGAAAAGAACTCGTAGGACGACAGGTCCAGAAACCCATCGTTATCCAGCAACAACGTATCCCCACCTTCGTCGACCACCACCCCATCAAACCTTCCGCGAGCCAACGACGGTTTGAGAAAAGGAATGGATAAGGCTTGGTAGCGCTCTCCGGGTCTGGCCACCGTCAGTTGCTGGGTGCCCACCGCCCCCACGATCACCACGTCTGAAGCGCGAATGAGGGCGGCGGAGATAAGGAAGAGTCCGAGGGAGAATAGTCGCAGTGAATTCATAGGGGGGTCTCCTTCATTGAACAATAACACGGTAGAGACGGGTTCTTGCTTCCCCTGCATCGTCTGCATCCACCCACTCCATCACGCGCCCTTCGCCCGTGACCGTCGCGACCTGGACCACCGTGACCCAATTGTCGGTCGAGCGCTCAACCACATAGGTGCGCCCCTTAACCCCGAACCACTCTAACCCGAATCCAGAACGGAGCCCAAACTCCGAGATTGGATCAGATGGATCCGTGCCAGCCCGGAACTCATCAATATTCGTAGCGCCGTCTCCGTCGAAGTCCTCGTCTTCACCACCATTGGCCACCGCGGTGCCACCGAAGAAATTTATTTCCCAGCTGTCAGGCAACGCATCTCCATCGGCCGATGTTTCATCCGGGGCAATTTGCAGAGCCAGCGTCGTGGCCGCCGTCAGACCTTCCAGTTCGGCATCGGTGATCTCAAGCGCGAGCTCGTAGTCGCCTGCTTGTTCAAACGTCGGGGTCCAGACTAGTTTGAAACCGTCCTCAACGATTTCAACCGTCATGCCATCAGGCTGCGGAGTCACGGTTGGTGGATCCGTCGGTCCCCGACTGGCACTCACGACCAACGGCACTTCGAGCAGTTGGCCAACGGTCCCTTGCACGGTTCCGGGCGACTCCAAAGCCAGCTCGTGACCCAAAATTTCGACTTCAAACTGCCGCACTACCACCACCGGGGCCGGGTCGAACGCAGGATCACCCACGGATTCGATCGAGACCGTGACCAGATGATCGCCCACCGGCTCTGCCAACCCCAAGGTGCCCATTACTTCCGTTCGCTGCCCGAAGCCGTAAGCGTAGTGTAGCGCTACCTCACCACCATCTGGATCGGTGATCGTCCATCCCAACGTCTCAGGATCAAAGTCGTAGGCATTGCCTTCCTGTAATTGCAGCTTCGGTCCGTCCGACACCACGACCTCGACGGGGGCATTGGCAATCAGGATCGCATTGCTGGCGACGGGACTACCTAATTGGTTTTGGGACGCTCCATCATCCGGCGTAACTACACAGAAAATGGAATCATAGCGAGACACCACCGGTTCGCCATCTTCCAGCAAAGTGCTCAGGTCGAGTTCGCGGCTCGTAGCCCCTGCCAATACGATAGCATCCGGGCTCTCCGGATCACCTTTCTTCCATTGATAACGCAACGTAACCTGATCGCCATCGGGATCGATCGCCGCCTCATCGACCAAACAGATTAAACGGTCACGCGCATATACCGGACGGTTTAAACCCGGGCTGAAAATGCGCACCGCATCGGTGGCCAACGAGGGAGCAGCGTTGGGATAGGTCAGGATTTGGGGGCTGCCATCGTAACTGTGCGCCGCGTCTCGGCTATCCACCGGCAATCCTCCTTGTAGTCCATCGGCAGGCTCGACCACGAAGAAGTATTCGGCGTCACGCAGGAAGCCACCAGCAACATCGCCCGAAACCAGGATCGACCGTTGTTCTCCATCCACAGCGGCGTTCGTGTCGATCGCCAGAAGCTCTTCCGCCCCATCAAGCCGGCGATACCAAAGCACCCGAGTGCCCTGCGAGGGATCTTCGTCACCATAGGTCCATGACGCCTGCAATGAGCCATCGGATAGCTGCTGCACACGCAGATCGTCCACCATGGGAGCCAGGTTGGAATTATTGAACAGCAGCGCGGGAGAAATCTCAAATTGAGATCGATTGAGGGGAAGCCAGTGCGTCAAACGCGTGCCCGCTTCCTCCAGGCCCCACAAACCGTATTCCACCCAAGCGATATCGAAAACCCCCAGATCCAGCGGAACCGAACTCAACGTCGTCTGGGTTTCTCCATTCCACTCCAAGAATCGGCCGGATTCTCCATCCAGCACCCAAAGGCTGTCGCTGCCCGCACTACTCCCTAAATCGGCCGGCCTCTGCACCGGTGCCGGAAAGCTCTGCGCTTCGCCCCCACTGGAGGTGCTGACCACGAAGTTCCCTTCTTGAATGGTCCTTAAACTCAACTCCCACGCTTCACTGGCACGGAGGTAACTTGCCGTCCACCAAGCCACGCCATCCGTGTGGGAAGCGATTCCCGCTAACTCCGAAGTATCCGGCGCATCCACCGTGAGACTCCCACCTGCCTCGAAGACACGGACCTCGCCCAGATCAAACCCCGTGCGCGTCGCAACCATCAACCGGCTCGCTTCGGCGAGGAACGCTGTCGGCCCATTAGCCGAGGTAAGTGCCAAGGTTTGATCGGTGCCTTCGATGGGTGCTCCACTCGCAGTCAGGGCAAACACCAAGGACCCACTCTCGCCGACCTGCAGCGCCATCAGCCCGTTCCCGCCCCGTTCCGGATCTGGTTCAATGGCCCGCAGTGCCGTATCCAACTCGACCGACGATCCCCGCATCTCCCGTTCGTCCTCGAGCGCCATCCGTAATTGGATACTTCCTGATATGCCGGCCAACGTATTCGCCCCGACCCGCGTATCCCAACGGATCTCAAGATCCGATCCAGTAGCTTGCCAATCATTGCCGGATATCGCTGCAGCATCAACATCCTGCCAAGGTTC
>CAXBOL010000175.1:0-8106 GCA_963977295.1 uncultured Opitutaceae bacterium | reverse complement strand
GGCTGGCGTTGGTGTCGCCAGCGGGATCATGGGATGCGACCACTGACCCACCGGAATCGAGGAGTTCAAGTTTGAGATCGGCGTTACCCCCATGCGTGCCGGTGGAGACGCGGTAGGAATTGACGGCAAAACTCACGGTGCCGCTCGCGGTGCTAAAGGAGTAAAGATCGATATCGGGCGTGACGGATCCGCCCTGCGAGATCACGCCGGAATCGTTGACCACGCTGCCGGTGACGGCGAGAGCGGCCGCGGTGCCCAAGGTCGCGCCCGGGTCTTCGTCGCGATACCCCATCTTGGTTTGCATGACGAGAAAGTCGTCCTGGGTGTTGTTGGCGAGGAGGTATTCTCCCTTGGACCATTGGCTGACGTTGCGGCCGTAGCCGGTGCCCATGATCGGTCCCCAGGAGGTATTGCCGGTGCCGTGACCGGAGTAGTATTCGACGCCGGTTTGGCCGTCATGGGTCAGGCCCATGTTATGGCCCACTTCGTGGGCCACGGCCTCGGCGATGTTGGCTTCGTTGCCCGAGAAATTGTTGTAATAGACAAAGGAAGGGGAGTTGTAAGTGGCGAAGTTGGACTCCCCGAACACGTCGAGTTTGGCGACGCCGCCCGCGGTGTGGGACGGCATGTTTTGGCCGTTGGCATCCACCGACTTAGTGATCATAGCCCGGGCGGTCGTGCTGGTGAAGACCGCCGGTTCGACCGTGGTGACGTTGACATCAAACGGGGAATAGTCCTCGGCGACGCGCTCCCAGATCTCAATGATGTCGGATTGCTCGTCATCGCTGAACGTGGTGGGTGAGCCGTCGGTATCGTAGGGTAGGGCCACGTAGGTCGCCACAGACCCATTCCAACCCGTGCCGGTGATGGTGTGGCCATTGAAATCGAGGTAGATGACGTTGGTGGAGTCAGGGCGGGAACTGCGCGCGGGCGGGGTCGCGATCGGGACGGCGGCGGCGACCGAATCGCCGGGGGCAGGAATCGAGGCGGATTGAGTCGAATTATCCGGTCGCAGGCTGGCCTGACTCTGCGGAGCCTCGGCGGCGGGAGGCGGGATGTCGTTGATGTAATACAGCGTGCCATCGAAGGCGACGCGGAGGCTGCCAAAATCTTCGAGCGGGATCTGGATCCGGCGAAGTTTGGTCAGGGCGCGCGTCCGGGCGGCGGCGTTCAGCTGCAGGATTCCGGTCTTTAGCTCGCCGGACGGGATCGCGGCCAGAGCCTGTTGTTCCAAGGCGCCGAGGGAATTATCGGGAGGAGGGGAATCGGTGGGGGCGGACTGGGGCGCTGTCGTGGCGGCGGGAGATTCGGGAGCGGGAAGGGGAGCGGGTGCGGACTGGGGCGATTGAGTGGCAACATCGGCGGCGGCGCTGGCTGTCGAGTCGTATTCACTACGGGGTTGCGGACGGAGAATCCACGCGGCGATCAGCGAGAGGATAAAGAGGAGACCGAAAGTGAGCGGAAGTTTTTGCTTCATGGGAGGTGGGTAACGGGGCAGACACCTATTCGGTCCGAGACTTCCGTCGTTCAAAAATTGGACGCAAATCTCAGGCGATAACGCGTGGCATGTCGAGACATCAACCCCGTCAGATTGTTTCCATCCGGAGGGGACTTCGCGCGGATCCATTGCGATCGCCTTCTCGAGGTGTGATCCGGCTCGAAAAGTGGGATCTCTACGCAAGTAGGCGTATGGCCTTGGAATCCGTATTGGGTTAAGGTTTCTGGATGACTACACGCCAGAACGGTCAGTCGCGGGGACAATCCGTGACTTGTGCTCCGGATCAGCATGATCTAGGGGAGCTTATTGCCTCAAGTGCGGCGCCCTCCTCATCAACCCACTGATACGATGAAATTACCCCGGAGATTTACCCTGATATCGTTCATTCTGTTCGCCGTGTTAAGTTTTCGGCTTTGGGCCGAGCCGTCCGCGCTCGATGCGACTCCCGATGTCGCGGCTAGCTCGGTTTCACGCATTGAGACCGCCCCGGTCGCTACGGCGGTGACGTTTGGCGACGATTTGGTGCTGACGGTCGGCACGACCGCAGGGGATCCGCTGACCTATCAATGGATGTTGAATGGGGGCGATATTCCAGGCGCGACCGACCAAACGTTCACGGTCGCCGATGCGACCTTTCGTCACGCGGGCTACTACGCGGTCAAAGTCACGGGCGCGGAAACGGAGCAAACGGAGCCGGTGCGGGTGGATGTGTTCCCGTCGGCGGCACCGGGTATTTTGCAGCCCGATCCGAGTTGGGATTTACTCGTCGAACGCCCCGGAATGAACGCGGGTCAATTCATTGCCGCAGCCAGCGGGGGCTTTTTCATTTCCGGGGATCTGACTGGCATGGCTGATCATGCGTCATTTGGCGTGATCAAGCTCTTGAGTGATGGCACGGTGGATACGAGTTTTGCGGTATTGGGGCTGACCGGCAGCGTGCTAGCGATTGCTGAACAGACTGATGGTAAACTGGTGATCGGAGGAGCGTTTACGCTGCGGGCGGGCGGGAAAGTTTGGGCCAACTTAGCCCGCGTCAACGCGGACGGGACACCCGACGACTCGTTTGCTGGTGACGCGATGCGAGACGGCGTGCCGGTGGTGCAGGAATTGGATGTGGCTCCGGATGGCTCCATCTATCTGTGGCATGGAGGGGCGAAGTTGATTCGGGTCGACGCGACCGGGGTAGTCGACACCTCCTTTGGTCCTCGGTTTGAGCAAGGTGCGTCCAGCTCTCTTTGGGGGCGCGACATTGAGGTGCAACCTGACAACCGAATTGTAGTGGTGGGCAATTTTAGTGTCGTAAACGGTGCTCCGCACCGCGGGGTGGTGCGTTTGAACCCCGATGGTTCCGTCGACGAGTCCATCGGTCTGACCTACGCTGAAGATTCTTCCGTTTACCCGAATGGGGCCGGCGAACCCTGGGCAGTGGCGATCGACGGCAATGGATCCATCTGGTTGGCGATCTGGGGGGATTTCCTCTACGACGGGGTGGTGACCAATGCGGGGCTGTTGCGGATGACTGCTACTGGTGAAATCGATTTAAAACTACCTTTCCTATACGGTCTCACCTTCAACATCGATATTGCGAATGATGGCAGTGCTTACCTTTCCGGAGGGATTCAAGTCGATGCTTCGTCGACCCGCACGGGGATCCTGAGAGTTCTGGCAGATGGTCAGATTGACGACGCCATCTTGATTCCCATGCAGAATGGCGAGTTTCGCCAGTTCGCCATCAATGGTGGGGGACGAGTCATCACGGACGGTTTCGTTCTCGATGACACAACGGGGAATGGTGACTACACGTTCAACTACAACCCTGACTTTTCGGTGGCCGCAAACCTGCGGGATTCGTTGCGCTCTTTCGGGCTAATTAACGGAATTTTGCCTCGAGCTGATGGCACAGTGTGGGTGGGGGGAGACTTTAGTCAATTGGGTGGAACTCCGGTTGCAAACTTCGCGCGCTTACTCCCGAACGGGGCGGTGGATCCGACCTTTAATTCGGGTTCGGGGCCGGACAATGTGGTGAGTCTGTTAACGAACCAAGCCGATGGGAAAGTTTATTTGTCGGGATCGTTTAAAAACTATGATGGCCACGCCCACGCGGGGTTTGTGCGGTTAAATGCGGACGGTTCGTTCGACGAGAGTTTTGGTCTGACGGCGACATTTTTAATCACCACCATTGCTCCGACCACTGAGGGCGGGCTTTGGACGAGTGGTTGGGACTACGATTTCCAATACAACGGCAATGCTGGAGTGTCGCGATTCGACCCTGATGGAACTCGGGACCGTGATTTCACGGTTTTGCGGGATGGCACTTTTTATCCGGGAGGCGCGGCCCTGGCCATTATTGAAGGACCCGAAGGTCAAGTGGTGAAAGGGGGATTTGCATCGACCCAATTCGACTCCTATTCGTTAGGTTTCATGTCGGCGGATGGCACCGTCGACATGACCGCGGTCTCCGCGGCGAACTTAAAGAAATCGATCTTGGCCGCAGTTCCGACCACCGATGGTTTGTTTGTAGTCGGACATGAGGAGATCGGTTTGGTTAAACTCGGCTGGGATGGGGTGCATGCCCCGGGCTTCGATGCGACTCCGACCCAGTTTTTGTGGCTGACCGGTTCAGACTATCCCAAGCTCGGCTTAGTCAACGAACGGGACGGTGGCGTTGTGGTGGGCGGACCGATGCAGATTCAGGCCAGTGAACATTTAACGGTGCCGGCCAATCTGGCTCGATTCGATGCGGATGGCGCTTGGGATAAGTCGCTCTGGCTCCGAGGGGCTGTCGGGTCCGAAGCTTCACCCTTCGCGCAATTGAGGGATGGCAATTTTGTCTTCGCCGAAGCGGGTAGGCTTCGGCGCACGGAGGCGGCGACGCTCACGGCACCGCTGATTATCGCAAGTTCTCATGGCCATAGTTTTACCAAAGGCAGTGAAGAAGTGCTGGAAGTTATCGCCACTGGCACCGGGGCCCTCACGTATCAGTGGCGCAAGGACGGCGCCGACATGGCGGGAGAGACGGCCCCCACGCTGACACTTTCGGATCTGCAGTGGGAGGATGTGGGAACCTACACCGTGGTGGTCACCGACGAGCAGGGGAGCACCACCAGTGCAGATATTCAGATGACGACCCCGGCGCCTCGCATCGCGACTCCGCCGGGAGCTACGGCGGTGACGTTTGGCGACGATTTGGTGCTGACGGTCGGCACGACCGCAGGGGATCCGCTGACCTATCAATGGATGTTGAATGGGGGCGATATTCCAGGCGCGACCGACCAAACGTTCACGGTCGCCGATGCGACCTTTCGTCACGCGGGCTACTACGCGGTCAAAGTCACGGGCGCGGAAACGGAGCAAACGGAGCCGGTGCGGGTGGATGTGTTCCCATCGGCGAAACCGGGTATTTTGCAACCCGACCCGAGTTGGGATTTATTGTTGGAGCGGCCAGAAATTGAGCAAGGTCAGTTTATCGCGGCCGCCAATGGCGGATTCTATGTCGCCGCTGATGTGACCGGGATGTCCGAGCACAGTTCGTTTGGCGTGGTTCGGCTCAATCCTGATGCGACGGTCGACCCGTCGTTTACTGTGAGTGGTTTGAAGGGACGGGTGGATTCGATCGCCGAGCAGCCTGATGGCAAAGTGGTGATTGGCGGGGATTTTACGCTGAAGGCCGCGGGCAAGGAATGGAGTCAGTTGGCTCGATTGAACAGTGATGGGTCCGTGGATACGGCGTTTGCCGATGACTCGATGCGGCCTCATGCGTTCACGGCGCAACAGGTCGCGGTCGCGCCCAACGGGCTGATCTATTTTTGGTCGACCGAGTCCTCCGGGCTCCGTCGAACGGATGCGACGGGCGTTTTGGATACGGCTTTCCAACCCTCGTTTGAGCGCGGGGTGTCGACCTCGTTGTTGGCGCGGGATATCAAAGTCCAATCCGACAATCGCGTGATCGTGGGCGGACATTTTGGGATCGTGAATGGCAATGAGCAGCGAGGACTCGTGCGGTTCAATGTCGATGGCTCGGTGGATGACACGTTGAAACTCACTTACCCGGAGCATCCCACAGCCTACCAATTCGGGTTCGGCGAACCCTGGGGCGTAACGATTGACGCTGACGGCGCGATCTGGGTCGCGATCACGGGGAATTTTGTCTACGACGGCGTGGTGGCCAACGGCGGGCTTTTGCGGTTCGCCGCGGAAGGCGGGTTGACTCTGCAGAAGCCGTTCGCACAGGGATCCGGTTTTGGCATCGAGAACGCCGCGGGAGGTGGGGTTTACCTCTACGGAGCGTATCGCGTGGAGCAATCCGACGTGCCGACGGTGGTGCTCAAATTGGATGGCGCGGGCGACGTCGATACTTCGATCAACATCCCGGTGCAAAATGGGGAAGTTCGGCAGTTTGCGGTCAACAGCACCGGGCGCTTTATCATGGCGGGGCTGCTGTTGGATGACCCCTTCGGCAACCGTAAGCGCACCCTGAATTTCAATCCAGACGGCACGCAGCAGAGCGATTTGGGGGTAGACCTGCGTTCCTTCGGGAAAGTCTACAGCATGATTCCGCAGGCGGATGGCAGTGTGGTGGTGGGCGGGGACTTCGTGCGGATGAACGGATCGGCCGTGGCGCACCTGGCCCGTGTCTTACCGTCGGGCGCGTTGGATCCAGCGTTCGATTCGGGCACGGGACCCAATGGCCCGGTGCAACTGATGTCGCAAAGACAAGATGGTAAGATCTACGTCTATGGCTGGTTTAGGGAATTTGATGGCAACACCGCCGGTGGGTTTGCCCGCATCGAAAGTGACGGTGCGTTCGATGCCACCTTTGGGTATGGCTCGAATTACGAAACACATGCCGTCACCGCCAACGCCGAAGGCGGACTGTTCACGAGTGACTGGGGTTACAATTTCACTTTGAGAGGCAATGCCGGGGTGACGAAAGTTAACGCCGATGGGACCGTGGATGAAACTTTTGTGGTCAAACGAGACGGAAGCTTCGTCGGGGGAACGGCTGCTTTTGCCCACCTGGAAGGTCCCGACGCGCAGATCGTAGTGGGGGAATTACCTCCAATCAATTTGGACGCAGTGGTCTGGGAATTTTGAACCGAGATGGCACGGTCGATTTGACGGCGACAGAAAACGCGGCCCACCCGAATATTATTTTTGCCCTCGCCGCGACCGCCGATGGATTCTACGCCGCGGATAGCGGAGGAGATGGGGTAATACGATACGGCTGGAACGGCATGCCGGATCCGTCCTTCAACGGATTCCCTACCAATTTCCTATGGAACGTGACGTTGCCGCGCTTTGGTTTGTTTCCCCAAGCCGATGGCAGCGTGATCGCGGGGGGGCCAGCCCGGATGCACTGGGGCGATGATCTCGATCTTCAAGCCAACTTGGTGCGCTACTTCCCGGACGGCAGTTGGGACCGCAGTCTGTGGCTCTTGGGCGTCGATGATTATAGCGCCAACGTCTTTACGCCATTGGGCGACGGCAATTTTGCTTATACTGAACCAGGGTTTCTGCGGAAAACCATGGCGGCGACGTCGGCTGCGCCGGTCATCATTGAACTCGCGGAGGCAGTGGCCGGAATTGAGGAACGCGCGGAATTACTGCTGGAAGTGTTCGCGGTTGGGCAGGGGGAACTCACGTATCAATGGTTCAAGGACGAGTCTCCCGTCAGTGGTGCAACCACCGCGAGCTTCCGGGTCCCGTCCATCGGGTTTGGCGATGCGGGGGATTACACGGTGCAAGTGACGGATTCGAACGGTTCGGTCACCAGCTCGGTCATTCCGGTGGTGGTGAATGCTTTTGTGCCGCCGCCGCCTGCACTCGTAGCGGTGTCGACGCAATTTTCCGTTGAGTCCGGCGAGCTCATCTTCGTGCCGTTCCGGCTGGAGGGCGACAGCGATAAACTCATGCTGATGCGCGCGGTGGGACCTTCGTTGAGCGGCTTGGTTTCGGATCCGCTGATGGCCGATCCCCGACTGCGGTTGCTTGATCACACCGGGGCGGAGCTCTTGTCGAACGACGACTGGATGAGCCCCTCCGAAAATGCCACGCTGGTCAGCGATGTCGGCGCGGCGGTCGGTGCGATATCGCTCACCACTGGCAGTGCCGATGCCGCCACGGTGGCGATGTTGGCCCCAGGCAGTTACACGTTGGAGATATCGGGAACGGGAGCGGGGGCGGTTATGGTGGAACTGTATGATGGCGACTCCAGCCCGACCACCAATCGTCTGGTCTACGCCGGCGTGGGGGCGCGGTATCCGAGCACATTTGGTTCGAGTATTGGCACTGCGGTTGGCTTCACGGTCGCTGACAACCAAACCGAACCTCGCCCGTTCATCTTCCGAGGGCTGGGGCCAACCGTGCCGCTGGCGGGCACCATGGCGGATCCCTACCTGGAGTTGACCCAAGGAAGTGCGTCCCAAAATTCTTCTGACAACTGGAGCAATGCTTCCGGACTGGCGGATGATTTCGCCCGAATTGGAGCCCCGTCTTTGATGGTCGATAGTCAGGATGCCGCGTTCTCGCACGCATTGAACAGTGGGGTATCCGTCCTCGGATTCCGGCAAGTTGACAACGTAGGCGGCGTGGGACTGGTCGAGATCTAC
>CAXBOL010000174.1:0-8112 GCA_963977295.1 uncultured Opitutaceae bacterium | reverse complement strand
CCCTGTGGCGATTTTGATCTTCGTCGCCACCGTAGCGGCCATCGTGCTGATCAGTTTCGTGGGCGTAAACTCTTCCGACGTGCCGGTTCTGGCCAATCAATCGGCGTCCATCCGCATCGTCGCGAACGCTGACTTCACCTTCGAAAGTGCCGAGCTCACGCGCATCGAACGCGAACAGATCCGCGATCGAGTCCCCCCCGTCTATCGACTCGAGTTTGAGCCCTTGCGTCTCTTCGAGGCCAACATTCAGGCTCTGCTCACCGCCTTTGAAAAATTCGAACAAGCATTCCCCGCCGATGCCGCGTCAACTCCGGCCGCCCACGAGCAACTCGACGTAATTACTCAGGAGTTTAACGCCAGCGGTCCCTACCGCACCACCGTGGATGACATCCGGGCTCTCCTCTTTCTCGGTGATTCCTCCCAGCGCTATGCGATGGTGCAAAACGCCCTGTTAGTCCTCGGCGAAATTTACGCCCAAGGCGTCCACGACGGCAACATCCTGTCGGCGATGAAGGGCTCGGGCGACATCACCGTATTTCAAATTTCCAAATCGGATCAGATCAGCAATCAAGCCGTGGAATCAATGGAAGACGCGCTGACGCTGCTTCGGATCAATCTGGCCGCCGAGGGCACCGGACGTCCCACGACCTTGGCTCTTTTCCGTATATTCCGAAATGGCATCACGCCCAATCTAGTTTACGATCAAGACGCGACTCGCCTGCTCCAACAGCAAGCTCTCGCTGACCTGCGTCCGGTGATGGTCGATGTGCGCCGTGGCGAAACCATCATCGAGCCCGGCACTCGAGTCACACCCGAGCAATACGAGATGCTGGTGGCTCATCGCGAACAAGTGCTCGAGTCCGGCGATGTCGTCGTCGACGAAGGACTCCAGCTCTTTGGCCGCGTGCTGCTGGTGTTGGCCATGGTGTTTGCCTGCACCATTTACATCCGCCTCGAAGACCACGAGACGCTGAAGAGTAATAGCCGACTCGGCCTGCTTGCGCTGGTGGTCGTGGTCAACCTCACCGCCGTGCGTGGGAGTTATGAACTCGGCGCCCTTCCCTTCTTTGTCGAACATTCCGGGGCGGCCGCGCTGCTGCCCTACATTGCGCCCACCGCCTTGGCCCCGATCATCGTTGCTCTGCTGGTCGATGCCGGCTCGGCGGTCTTCATGGCGTTGTTGATTTCGATTTTCACCGGCGTGATTTACGGCAATCGACTCGATTTGCTCGTGCTCACGTTCTTGGCTTCGATGGTCGCTATCCTGAGCGCCCGCAATACCCGCCGTCGCGGCTCCATCGTGCGGGCCACGACGCTGGGCGGAGTGGTCGTGGCGACCTTCGCCTTGCTGATCGGTGTAATCGACCGACTCCCGCCCCTCGCCGTCTTGCAACAAATGGGCGCCGGACTTTCCACCGGCATTTTAACCGGCGTCGTGGTCGTGGGCGTGCTCCCGCTGGTCGAATCGCTGTTCAAGCGCACGACTGACATTACCCTCATCGAGCTCACCGACTACAATCACCCGCTACTGCGCCGCATGCAAATGGAGGCCCCGGGAACTTATAACCACTCCTTGGTCCTGGCTCAACTGGCCGAAAACGCCGCCGACGTCATTGGCGCCAACGCCTTGCGCGCCCGGGTCTGTGCGTTGTTTCACGATATCGGCAAGATGGTGAAACCCGACTACTTCACGGAAAATCAGCGCGACGGCGTCAATCCGCACGATCTCAACAATCCTTCCCTTTCGGCCCTGATCATCAAGAGCCACGTCAAAGAAGGTGTAGATTTGGCGCTGCAATATCATCTGCCTCGCGTCGTGATCAATGTGATCCGCCAACACCATGGCACCGCGCTGATTCGTTACTTTTTCTTCCGTGCGGTAGGTGCCTACAAGACCGCCTCCAGCAATACTGCGGTCCCATTTTCTCCCGCCGGCGGAGAAGCCCCTCTCCGCGACACCAATACACCCAGTTTACCCGGACTCGATCCCGTGCCCGTCAGCGAGTCCACCTATCGCTACGATGGCCCCCGACCACAGTTTAAAGAAAGCGCGATCATCCTACTGGCCGACAGCTGCGAAGCCGCATCCCGGTCTCTGCCGAAAATCACGCCCCAAGGGCTCTCCCAATTGATCGACAAAATCGTCGACGATCACATCGCCGATGGGCAGCTCGACGAATCTCCCCTCACGTTTGCCGAAGTCACTCTGATCAAGAACAGCTTCAGCTTCACCTTGCTCAATATGCTTCATTCCCGCGTGGCCTACCCGACCGAGGCGAAAAAAGAAGCCAAGAGCATCGAGAAAAGTTAAACCCGCTTCAGCCATGTCTCGGGAAATTGCTATCAACAACTCGCATCCGCGACTCCGGGTTGATCGACCAACGCTCGCTCGCGTGATTCACCTGCTGGACGGGGCAAGTGACCGCTTCAACGGTGGAGCTCCGACCGGCGAATTATCAATCGCGTTGATGACCGATGATGCCATCGCCGATGTGCATGCCCAGTTCTTGGCCGATCCCACCACCACCGACGTGATCACCTTCGAAGGCGAACCGGCCTTCGGCACCGCCGGAGAAATTTGCGTTTCCGCCGACACGGCCGAAGCTTTTGCCGCCAATCACCACCACGATTTCAGCACCGAACTCACCCTTTACGTGGTGCATGGTTGGCTTCACCTCGCCGGCTACGATGACCTTGAACCGGTTAAAAAACGACGTATGCGGGCAGCCGAGAAAAGGGCGATGACTCTGCTCGCCTCCCACCTGCGCAAACCGATTTTCCGCTGGAAATCGTAGCTCAAATTGAGTCGTCGGATGGATACTTTTGGCAGTTTGGCTGTCAGGAGTTCGGCTCGGAAATCTTTGCGAGCCCTCGCCGCCAAACCTACTCCCCATGAAAATCCTGCCACACCTGCGGATAATCGCCCTAACGAGTTTAGCCGCGCTCGGTCTGAATGCCCAAACGGCGGAGACCTCCACGACCACCACCACCACGACCGTTCCCGTAACGTCAGTCGAGGTCATTGAAACCACCCCACCTCACCCTATCGACCTCATTAGCACCACGCCGGTCACCATCGATAACGTGCCCGAGCACGCCCCCTTGGGCGTGAGCCTTACCACTGTCATTGAGCTCGATGAACCCAACCCGATGGCGCTCACGGTGCCCATGCCTCCCCTCTCCATCAATCCCGGCACGACCGTCACCCTTCGTCCGCTTTCCTCCAAATGGACGACCCTTGCCAACGTGCTCTGGACCAAAGACGGCCAAGTCTTGGCCAACTCCGCCACCGCCCCTCTGGGTAGTCTGATCCTGCCGAACGTCACCAGCGCCGCTTCGGGACGCTATCGCGCTACCTTCAAAGGCGACGGCGTCGAAACCGGCACCATCAACGCCTACAGTCTGGTCCAACCCGGCCTTAACCATCCCTTGGTTAATGTCTCTACCCGTGGCACCATTTCCCCCGCCAATCCTCAGCTGATCGTAGGGTTTTCGATTCCGGAAAAAATCGACTCGGAAAACATGGGCAAACATCTCCTCATCCGCGCTATCGGCGAAACCCTGCAGGATTTCGGCGTCAATACCCCCCTCCCCGACCCCGTAGTGCATGTCTACGACGCCGCGGGCAACGATGTGACCCCGAACTATGCCTTCATCACCATCGTCTACGATGACGGCTCCTCGCCTCAGTCCCAATACTACGATAGCGTGGCCAACGCGGCTGCGGCCGCCGGTGCGTTCCCCGTGCCCGTGCCCACCGGCGGATCTGAACCTGTTACCGACTACTCCGAACTCGCCAGCCTGCGTCCCGGCGCCTACACCGTCGTGGTCAACTCTGCCAGCAACCTGACCGGCGACGTCTTGGTTGAAGTCTACCAAGTCGGACTCTAGTGCTGACCATGAACCGACTACTGCCTACATTCGCCTTGGGTTTGCTCGTATCCGTCGCACTTCCGGCGAGTCACGCCCAAGACGTCACGATCATCCCCATCGGGTCGTTGCCGATTCCCGTCACCCACAAATTTGTGCTGGGTAACCCAATAGCATTCATCCAAGCCCCGGCGGCGGGTTGGAATCTGTCTCGAGTGCTCCCCGGGGCCACCGTCCGGCTCGAGTTGGGTGAACAGTTTACCGGCGCGACGGACATTAAATGGAATCTACCCGGCAATGCATCGGTATCCTCTGGCAGTGTCGCCTTCCTCGAAATCGGCGGGTTCAATTCCGTCAACGACGGCAACTACACGGCGAGTTTCACGCTCAATAACGTCTTTGGAAATACGCAAACCATTGAACTAAGAACCACGCCCTTCGATTCCGCGCCGATCAAAAACATCTCATCTCGCACCCGACTCTCACCCGACAACCCCCATCTCATCGCCGGTTTCGTAGTTGGGCGGGAGGGCACCGTTCCAGGCATGAAACGTCTGGTGGTCGTTCGCGCCGTCGGCCCTTCCCTCGCCAACTTCGGCGTCACGTCCGCCCTCGCCGACCCTGAGGTGGAGGTGTTCGACGCCGAAGGTAAAGTCGTGAATCCGATCCCGCGATGGAATGCCACCACCGGTCAAATCCCTGTCGGCTGGCAAACGTATGAAGACTACCTGCGAAGCGTCTTGGTGACCCTTGGCGCTTTTCCGACTCCGATCCTCGATCCCGCCACCGACGGTCCACCCAGTGAGCCGGTGCGCGAATATGAACTCGCTCCCGGCAGCTACACCGCCGTGGCCACTTCGGCCGACAACACCAGTGGCGACGTGCTCTTGGAAGTTTACGAGTTTAAAGGCATCAACCCGGCCGCCTATTTTGGTTGGCCCACCGTGATCGAGCCGACCCAATCCGATCTGCCGGGAAGTTAAACGCAGTTGCACTTGCGGCAGGGCGGACGACTCGCACGCTTTGCCCTAGATGTCGTCTGCGCCCAATCCCACCTCCAAGTTCACCTACCTCCGCAACGCCTTTCTGTCCGGGCTGCTGCTCTTGGCCCCGTTGGCAGTCACCTGGGTCGTCTTCAAATGGTTGGTCGATAAAGTCGGCGGCAGCTTCAAGCCCATCTTCTTTTTCGCCGTTCCGACGCAACTCCGAGATCACCCGAGTCTCGAAATGGTGTGGGACGTATCCGCGACCGTGATTGTAATCGTGCTCGTCACCTTTCTGGGCTTGGTTTCGCGTTACGTGTTCTCCGCCTACTTTGGCCGGGCCGCCGAACGAATTATTAATAACATCCCCGGAGTCGGCGCGGTTTATCGCACGGTAAAGCAGATCGTCGACACGTTCAGCGCTCAAAAGCGCAACGTGTTCGAAAAAGTGGTCATGGTGGAATATCCGGCTCCGCGATCATTCGTCGTAGGCTTTCTCACCAACCGCGCGACCGGAGAAGTCCAAGCCCGCACCGAAGATGAGATGTGGACAATTTTCATTCCTACCACCCCCAATCCGACCTCGGGGTTTCTCATTTTCTACCCCCGTTCACGCGTCACTGAACTCGATATGAGCGTCGGCGAAGCGATGAAACTGATCATCTCCGGCGGCACCGTGGTGCCCCCTTGGCCAGTCGCCCCCACGCAATTGGTTGAATCCAACTCATCGACGGAAGCGCCCTCTATTTCGTAAGTCGTGGCCGGTCCCACGATCAACACCACTGCCCACATTCTGCAAAAGGCGCCGCCCAAGGAAGCCTTTCAACCCTGTACGGCTTTCTCTGCCGAACACGGCACCCTGCGGATCCTCCACCGCGTGCCTCGCAAACCGACCGCGTCCTATACGCCGCTGGATCTTTTCGATCAAGTCGCCCTGATGCTCGACTCCGGCAGCGGTGGCACTTGGTTCGTCAAAGAAGCCCGACTGATCCAACGCCACGCCGGCATCGGTCAACGCTACGCCCGTCTCCAACACGCCAGCGCATTCGCGTCGCTCCTGGTTCGCAACCCCGTGCACGAAGACAGCCGCGACGCCGTGGAAAAACTCCTCACCACCGCCTTCGCCGCATTCGCCGAGGCTGATCGTCCCGATATTGTCGGATTCAAGTGCCTTTATTGCTTCGCCCGCGACGAAGGTTATCCCCTCAAACAACAGTGGTTCCCGACCTTACCCCGAGACGACCGCGCGAACGTGACCAGTCTACTCAATCTGCCCTTACGCGAGCAATTCCTAGCCCAGGATGTCGTCGCCCTCCTCTTCCAACGCTTGGAAAACTACCTTAAGGGCCACACCGACATCCTCGTCGATTAGCCCTCCGCCTTCCGTCTTCCGTCCTCCGCCTTCCGTCCTCCGCCTTCCGTCCTCTGCCTTCCGTCCTCCGCCTTCCGTCCTCCGCCTTCCGCCTTCCGTCCGCTCCCATGCAATTCGACCTCACCGCTCGCACCGCCCAACTCAGCGTGGGCGAATTCGCGGACTTCGCAATCGGTCCCCGCGATGGCGGCGAGGGTCCCACTGGATTGTGGCGCGCTCAGCTTGGCAGCTTCTGGCATCGGGAAATGCAGGCCCAAGCCACCTCCGAAAATTCGGGAGCCCAATTTGAAGTCACCGTCGATGGCGCCGTTTTCCACCGCGGTTGGACGATTCAACTGAACGGCCGTATCGACCAACTCATTCCTCAGGGCAACCTGACCGTCTTACGCGAGATCAAAACCCTCACCCGCGCGGTTCCCGTGCCGGATAACGAACTGCGCGCCGACTACCCCCACTACTTCGCTCAACTTGCCACCTACCTCTCACTTCGCCGCATCTCCGCTCCCGAATCCTCCCTGCGCGGAGAATTGGTTTTCGTCGAAACCGGCAGCGGGCTTTCACAAACTCTGGCCCTAACCCGGGAGGACGAACGCCTTTTCGATTTTCGCCTCGAGCGAGTCGTTCAGTTCCTCGAACTCAATCAACGCGCCCAAGCTCGCCGCCATTCGCTGGTCTTTCAGCCCGCGTTCAAAACCCTCCGCTCCGGCCAGGAGGACACCCGCGCCGCCTTGGAATCCGCTCTCGCCCAACAAGCCATCGTGGCCTTCGAAGCCCCCACCGGATTCGGCAAGACCGGGGTCATGCTGGAAACCGCCCTGCAAGCCCTCAAATCCGGCTACTGCGATCGTATCGCCTACCTCACCAGCAAATCCACCGGCCAACTCCAAGTCGTCGAGACTCTCCACCGCATGACGACCCCAGAAGCGCGTCACTTAAAAAGTGACACCCCCTCCGGTGGCGCAGAGGGCACAGAAACAGCGCTCGCCATCTGGCACGTGCGCAACAAGGGCGAACATTGCGTCAATCATACGTTCCACTGCGTGCGTGATCAGTGCCGATTCATCGACAACGTCGAGGCACGTTGGCCCCAGAGCGGACTTGATCGGTTTCATCTGTTTCCCGGTCTGGCCCGCGACTTACCCTCTCTGCGTGATGCCGGACGCCACGCCAGTATCTGCCCTTACGAGATCACCCGCACCGCCCTCGCCTTTCAAGACGTGTGGGTCGGCGACTACAATTACGTGTTCGCGCCGCGCAATCGCACGCTGTTCGAAAACCAGCCGGGCTGGGATCCCGCCCGCACGATGCTCATCATCGACGAGGCCCACAATCTCGGCCCGCGCGTCGCCGATGCCCACTCGCACGTGCTCACCGCTCAAAATGTCCGGGCCGTATTCGCCGAACTCGAACATCAGCGCGCGCCGCTCCCGTTGCGCCGAGCGTGGGAAACCCTCACGCTCATCGTGGCTGGTCAACGCATCACCGATGCGGTCGACGCCATCGCCGAAGACGATCTCCTCGATGTGCTCAGTAAGGTCGCTGATCTGCTGCCGATGGCTGCACTCGACTATGCCGCCTTCGGGCCCGACCTCGCCGAAACCTTATGGGGAACGGTGGAATTGGTCGACTGGCTCCGCAGCCCCACCCTCACGCGCCTACTCTGGACCCCCCGGACCGCCGAAATTCATTTCACCTGCCTCGATGCCGCCCCCATTATCGGCAACATTCTGCAAAGTTTCGCCCGCGTGATTTTGGCGAGCGCCACCCTCGGTCCCGCTACGGCGCTAAGTGCATCGATTGGTCTCGAGGAAACTGTGGTCGGCCGAGTGAATGCCCTCACCCCGTGGCGCGATCACAGCTACGACGTCGCGGTGGATTTGCGCGTCG
>CAXBOL010000173.1:0-8128 GCA_963977295.1 uncultured Opitutaceae bacterium | reverse complement strand
GAGGCGTTTTTCCGGGGCGGTGATTTCAGCAGCGCAGCCGACGCGTATGCGGCGGCGTTGGAAGAATTACCGTCTGGGGTAATGGCGGGTGATTTGGTCTTTCAGGAAGTCCTGGCCCGGATTGAAGACGGTCAACTGACGGATGCAGCCAATCGAATCGATACCTTGGCGAGGGATCCCCGGCTCGATGTGGTCAATCGCTGGAAAGCAGAATGGAATTTAGCCTTGGCCTTGCAATCGGCCAATCGGGGAGCCGAGGCTTATGCTCGGGTCGATCGGATCGTGGCAGAAGACAGTGTGAATCCGGCCCTCCCGGCGGATCTGGCGGTGAGAATTGCGTGGCTACAAACCCGTTTGGCCCTCGAAGCGGGCGAGCCGATGCGGACCCTGGAACGAGCCCCCTCGGTGCGGGCGCTACTCGGGAACGTCGGGACACAATTGAGCACGCAGGTCGATTCTTCGTTGGGGTTGCTCGAGGCTGAAGCCTTGTTCGCGCTCGACCGGAGCGATGAGGCGCTGGCTCAGCTCCAAAAAGTTCGCGACACGCATGGTGGTTCGGACGCCGCGGTCTATTCGTATATAGAAGAAGCCAATTATCATGCAGGCCAGGGACAATTGGTGAAAGCGCAGGAGTTGCTGACGTTGCTGGTGACGAATCACCCCAACAACCGCTATGCGGCCTTCGCTTTATACCAGTCGGCACTGATGGCAGAAGGTCGGCGCGAAGAAATCTATTTGCGGGAAGCGATCGGTAAGATCGAACAGTTGGTCACGACCTACCCTCAAAGTGAGCTGGTGTTCTACGCGCGATTCAAACAAGGGGACCTCTTGCGTAAGATTGGGGAGTGGGGGCTGGCCCGCCAAACCTACGAGTCGATTATCAATGCCTACCCGCAACATGCCGATGTTTTGGCCGCCCAGATGGCGTTGGCCGATACCCTGGCGGCCCAAGCTGGCAGCAACGACTCTCTGCGGGACAGTGCGGCCGCGATTTACGAACGATTGCGTGATTTGGCCTCCGCCCCGGTTGAAATGCGAATTGAAGCAGGATTGAAGGCGGGAAATGCCTTGGTGCGCCGCGGGTTTGGGGACCGGGCGATCGAGATGTGGTGGCAAGTGGTCGATGAATTCCTGTTGAGTGAAGAGGATTCAACGGGGTTGGGCACCAAAGGACGCTACTGGTTGGCAAGAACACTGGCAAAATTGGGCGAAACCCTGGAGGCTCAGCAGCAACTCGATGGGGCCCGCAACGCCTACGAATTGATTCGGGACCGAGGTCTGCCGCAAGGAGAGTGGGCGGTTGCTCAACTGGCCCGCTTGGGAGTGGTCCCGATCGAAACAAATTCCGGGGGCAGTTGACGTATCCTCGACGATTGAACCAAAACTTGATGCTGCATGAGCGATTTTGACTTTAGTCTCATTACCCGAGGAGGACCCATGATCGTCGTTTTGGCGGTGATGGCAGTGGTGGGATTGGTGCTGTTTTTGGAGCGAACGCTTTATCTCCATCGAGGGCAGATCCGTGCGACCTCGTTTGTTGACGGGATTAAAAACATTTTGGCGAAGCGGCGGGTTATCGAAGCCCTCACGGTCTGCGAAGAGACGCCGGGGCCGGTCGCCGCGGTGGTTAAAGCGGCCTTGCTTCACGTGCATGATGACGAAGTAAAAATGCGATTTGCGGTGCAGGAGGCGGGTATTGTGGAGATTCCGGCGCTCGAACGGAGACTCGGTTCGTTGGCTGCGATTGCGCAAGTGGCGCCGTTGGTCGGTCTGTTGGGCACCGTGTTGGGTATGGCGACGACGTTTCACGCCTTTATGAGCGGAGGCACGGAGTATGCGACGGCGCGGGGGCTAGCCGATGGCATGTGGCAGGCGTTGCTCGTCACTATTGGGAGCCTCACCATTGCCATTCCCGCGCATCTGGCGCACCACTTTCTGCGAGGGCGGGTGCGGGCGATTGTTCGCGATGTGGAATGGTCCGGCAATGAGATCATGCGTTTTCTCCAAGTGGATTATCGTGCTGCCTCCCGGAGCGGAGTTGCATCGACTGATGTCGAATCTGCGGCGGAAACGCCCCCGTCTCAGCCGGGGGGGGAGAAAAAGGAAGCATCGCCTTGATCACGCGTCCCCTCGATCTCGCGTCCCAGCTCCAACCCGCGCCGCGGCTGATGGATGGGGTATTCTACGCCAACGTGGTTCTGCTTGGGCTGTTCTTCGCGTTTTTTGGATCAAGGTTCGTGCTCTCACCCGGTGTCGAGCTGGGGCGAGCGGATTTCGCGATGGCCACCTCCAGTGGTGCAGTTGCTGGTGCCGTGCCGACCTCGGCGGTGATCAGCGTGTTGGGCCCGGAAATGGTGTTCACCGATGTCGGGCGGATGAGCTACGCGGAGTTGGCGGTATGGTTGCCGACCCAAGTGGCACGAGGCGGAGAGACGGATTCAACTTTGCTGGTCAAAGCCTCTGCGGGTGTGACCGCTCAGGATTTGTTGCGACTTTCGGACTTGGCGTTGGCGGCGGGTTTTTCTGGGGTTCAATTGGCTTTAGAGCCGACGGGACGGCCAACTTACCGAGCAGATTCACGCTAATGGGATCTCCTTCGTGAAAATCACAGGCATCGTTTTTCTGGTAATCGCGTCCCTCGCTTTGGTCTTGTTCGGCCTAAGTCTGATTCGACTCCCGGAATCGGATCCGCGTTCCGTGAGGGGAGGAGAGGTCACCGGAGCGGTAGGATTGGCGGAATTACCCCTCCCATCATCGGATGACAACTCGATGACGGGTCTCTTACTCCAAGACCCGACGCCTTTATTTCTGCCCACTCAATTGAATAGTGGTCGGGTGGATGCGGCGATGACGACGGAAAGGTCACCGGGCACCTCGTTTGGCCCCATTCCCGCGAAACTTCTCTTCAGTGAAACTGACGTGCAACTGGCAATCCCGGAGGTGGTGGCGATTCCGTCCAGTGCATTGAGCGTGGTGGTTGATGACACCGAAACGCTGGCTTTGACCGAATTATCTCGGGCAGATCTTAATTCAAAGCCGTTGAGGAAGCGAGATGGTCGACTCGAAGTCCTGTCAGTCAGCAGTGGTCGCGCGCTGTGGTCAGTCGATATTGCTGAAAGTAGTTTTAGGGCCAAACTCGAGGCCCCATGGGAGTTACTTTTGGCTGTAACCTCCTCCGGTTCAATTGGTAACCCTACTGTGGTCAATGCAGGAGAAGGGAACGGCATCGACCTCGGTGAGCTCTCTAAGGTGCTTGAAGAGACTCATTTAGGTGCAAGATTAACTCCGGGAATCTACCGTATACTACTTGGTCCCTGAAATTTAGATTAATCTCTAAAATAGCAGTTGACGGTGATTTTTGTGCTCTCCACGTTCTCCACTCTTTTCTCGTCTTTTGACGAAGTTTCGTAGCGCCCAGATAGCTCAGTTGGTAGAGCACGTCCTTGGTAAGGACGAGGTCACCGGTTCGAGTCCGGCTCTGGGCTCCACGCAAACATCGTCTAAAACAATTCACATCCAAAACATAACATTCGTCACCCTCCCAAATGGCTAAAGGCACATTCGAGCGCACCAAACCACACGTCAACGTCGGCACTATCGGCCACGTCGACCACGGTAAAACCACCACCACCACGGCAATTCTGAAGGTTCAAGCCTCCAAAGGCTTGGCGGAATTCAAGTCCTACGCGGACATCGCCAAGGGCGGCACCGTTCGTGACGCCTCCAAGATCGTGACTATTTCGGTTGCTCACGTGGAATATGAGACGGCTACTCGTCACTACGCCCACATTGACTGCCCAGGTCACGCCGACTTCGTGAAGAACATGATCACGGGTGCCGCGCAAATGGACGGCGCTATTCTCGTGGTATCCGCGGCTGACGGTCCTATGCCGCAGACCCGTGAGCACATCCTCCTCGCTCGTCAAGTTGGGGTGCCGAAGCTTGTGGTCTGGCTCAACAAGGTCGACCTCATCGATGACCCTGAGCTCCTCGAGCTCGTGGACATGGAAGTTCGCGAACTCCTCTCAAAATATCAATTTGACGGCGATAATGCCGTGATCGTTCAAGGTTCCGCGACCGCCGCCCTTGAGCTCAAGCCCGAAGGTATCGAGCAAATTGGCAAACTCATGGATGCGATCGACGCTGAGATTCCTCAGCCAGAACGCGACACCGACAAGCCGTTCCTGATGCCGATCGAAGACGTGTTCTCGATCACGGGTCGTGGCACCGTCGCGACGGGTCGTATTGAGCGTGGCGTGATCAAGCTCAACGAAACCGTTGAAATCGTTGGGATCAAAGACACTTCCACCACCGTGGTGACCGGCATCGAAATGTTCCGTAAGCTTCTCGATAGCGGGCAAGCCGGTGACAACGTGGGTCTCCTCCTCCGTGGTGTGGACAAAGAAGCGATCGAGCGCGGTCAAGTTCTCGCCGCTCCGAAGACCATCAAGCCACACATCAAGGCCAAAGCTGAAATCTACGTGCTGGGTAAGGACGAAGGCGGCCGCCACACGCCATTTTTCAATGGCTACCGTCCTCAGTTCTACTTCCGCACGACTGACGTGACCGGAGTGGTTAAACTTCCTGAAGGCGTCGAGATGGTCATGCCAGGAGACAACCTTTCCGTCGAATTGGAGCTCATTTGCCCGATCGCGATGGAAAACACCCAACGCTTCGCTATCCGCGAAGGCGGTCGCACCGTCGGTGCCGGCCGTATCGTTGAGATTATCGAATAAGCAAATTCTCTTCGTTTTAACGACCGCCGAGGCCTCGAATAGGGGTCTCGGCTGCGTCGTCTAAAGAATAACCCACCTATAGGCGTGTAGCTCAATTGGTAGAGTAGCGGTCTCCAAAACCGTCGGTTGGGGGTTCGATTCCCTCCGCGCCTGCCACTTTTAATCATTTGATGAAAAACCCATTCCGCAGCACCCGAATTTTCTTTGGCGAAATGCTTGGCGAGCTCCAAAAAGCAAGCTGGCCGACTCGCACTGAACTTCGCGACTCGACTATCGTTGTCATCATCGCGGCGGTGATCTTGGGTGTTTTTACCAGCATCAGCGATTTCGCCCTTTATCAAGTCGTCGACCTTCTCACTTCGTGGGTCAGCTAATTATGTCTGATTCCCCTTCCACTCCCCCCTCTGCACCGGCGAACGCGCAATGGTTCGCACTCCACACCCTTTCTGGTCAGGAAGGCAAAGTTAAGCTCTACATCGAGAAGTTCAAAAAGGCTGAAGAGCTTGATGACACGATCTTCGAGGTATTGCTGCCGACCGAAATCGTTTCGGAGGTTAAAAACGGTAAGAAATCGACCAAGACTCGAAAACTTTACCCCGGTTACGTGTTTATCAACATGCATCTCTACGACGAGAAAAAGCAATTGATCAACAAGCCATGGTATTTTGTGAAAGAAACCACTGGAGTGATTGGTTTTGTCGGCGGGGAAAACCCGGCCGCGCTTCGCCAATCCGAGGTGGACGAAATCCGCGCCCGGATCGAAGCCGCCAGCGGGAAAGAAGTGCCTAAGGTGTCCTATGAAATTGGCGAAAGCGTCAAAATCAATGACGGGGCATTTGCTAACCTCACCGGCCGGATCGATGAAATTGATCCTGACCGCGGAAAACTCAAAATTTCTGTTTCAATTTTTGGCCGGTTCACCCCGGTCGAGCTCGAATATTGGCAGGTGGAACGCATCACCGACAGTTGATGCACCGCCTTTTTCCGTCTGTTGAAATTCTGCTCATCTCCCAACGCCACTAATCATCCGCTAACTCCTCCTTTCCATGGCTAAGAAAATCCAAGGTTACATTCGTCTTCAACTTCCCGCAGGCGCGGCCAATCCGTCGCCTCCCGTTGGTCCTGCTCTCGGTGCGCAGGGTGTCAACATCATGGCGTTCTGTAAGGAATTCAACGCCAAGACCAAAGATCAGAATGGGATGATTTTGCCCGTGGTGATCACGGTCTTCACCGACAAATCCTTCACTTTCATTCTCAAGTCCCCCCCCGCTGCGGTGCTTTTGAAGAAGGCTGCTAACATTGCGTCGGGTTCCGCTAAATCCAACGTGGATAAAGTCGGCAAGGTCACCCGTGCTCAACTCCTCGAGATCTACAACCTCAAGAAGAAGGATCTCAACGCCAAGGACGACGAAGCCGGCATTCGCATCATCGCAGGCACCGCCCGCAACATGGGGCTCGAAGTCGTCGGTTAATTTTTGCCCGTAAACTCAACACTCACCGCGGGAGTCTCTCGGAGACGGTTGCACCGCAAGGAGTCATCAATGGAAAAACATAGTAAACGCTACAAATCAGCTCTTTCAGGTGCGAACTTGAAAGAAGATCAGTCGCTCGTGGACGCCGTCAAGACGCTCACGAACTTCCCCAAGACCAAGTTTGACGAAACCGTCGAGCTTTCGATCCGCCTTCACGTGGATCCGGCCCAAGGCGACCAGATGGTCCGCGGCACCACTCCGTTACCGCACGGTTCGGGTAAAAAAGTCCGCGTGTTGGTCTTCACCGACAATGCTGAAGCCGCCATCAAGGCCGGTGCGGATCATGCCGGTTTGCAAGACATGATGGCTAAAGTCACGGAAGGCTGGCTCGACTTCGATGTCGCCATCGCCACGCCGGACGCCATGAAGACAGTGCGCACGATCGCTCGGGTGCTCGGTCCCAAAGGATTGATGCCTAATCCGAAGAGTGGCACAGTCACTGACGATATCGCAGGTGCCATCAAGGCCGTTAAAGCGGGTCGCGTTGAGTTCAAAATGGATAAGACCGCCAACATCGGTGTCGGTGTCGGCAAACGCTCGTTTACGCCTGAGCAAATTGTGGAAAATGCCCAAGCCGTCATTTCGGCCATCGGCAAAGCTCGTCCCGCTGCCGTCAAGGGAGCCTTCATTAAGTCCATTACGCTGTCTGCGTCGATGAGCCCTGGGGTTCGTCTGGCATCGAGCGAATACAACCAATTCTAAGGACCCGCCATGAGAGTTGAAAAAAAATACCTAATCGCGGAAGTTGAGTCCCATCTCAAAAAGTCCGACTACGTCATCATCACCAATTACACCGGTATCACGGTCGACGAAACGGCCGCGTTGCGCGCCAGACTCGCCGAAGATAATGCCGAGTTCCATGTGGTGAAGAACAGTTCGCTGCAAGTTGCCGGCAAGGCCATGGGATTGCCTGGCTTCGATGAAGCTTTGAGTGGTCCCACCGCGATTGTCGTGGGCGGCACCAATTCCCCGGGAGTGGCCAAAACGGTCACGACCTTCTTCAAAGAGACCAAGAAGGTCGAAGTGAAATCGGCCGTGTTGAGCAGCAAGTTGCTTAACTCGGATGAGGTGAAGGCCTTGGCTGAATTGCCTTCGCTGGACGCGCTGCGAGCTCAGTTGCTCGGCTTGTTGAACCAACCCGGCACTATGCTGGTGCGTGTCCTCAACGCGGCGCCTCAAGACCTTCTCAACGTGCTTCAAGCCAAGGTCCGTGCGGCTGGTGGCGAAGAGTAAGTCTTTTTCATTCCTGTTAATAATCCAATTTTCTAGGGCGCATTGGCTAACCCCAATCGCCCGTCGAAAGCCCAACCATCAACCGCCAAATCTAGGAGATACGTCTCTTAAATGTGCTTCGGGTCGAAGCCGCTAGTAATAGGCAGAAGATAAATCATGAGCAACATTACCAAAGAACAAGTTATCGAGTGGCTTTCCGGCCAAACGGTTCTCGACATTGCCGGTCTCGTTAAAGACCTCGAAGAGAAGTGGGGCGTTTCCGCCGCCGCTCCTGTCGCTGTCGCCGCCGCTCCTGCCGCCGCCGCTGCTGCCGCTCCCGCGGAAGAGCAAACCGAGTTTGACGTGGTCCTCGTTGAAGCCGGTCCCAATAAGATCGCCGTCATCAAGGAAGTCCGTGCCCTCACCGGTCTCGGCCTCAAAGAGGCTAAGGATTTGGTCGAAGGCGCGCCTAAGGCCGTCAAGGAACAAGCTTCCAAGGACGACGCCGCCGAGATCAAGAAGAAGCTCGAGGCCACCGGCGCTAAGGTCGAACTCAAGTAAGCCAACGCTCACTTGTCTCTACTCGACGTTACACGTCTTCAGTTTTCAGGACAGGCCGTGTCTAATCGCGGCCTGTCCTTTGCCGTT
>CAXBOL010000172.1:0-8142 GCA_963977295.1 uncultured Opitutaceae bacterium | reverse complement strand
TTGGCGAAGGAGGAGGAGGATCGGCCCCATCCAACGAAGAGATCCCGGCAAAATCCAAGTCGTCGCAGCTCTCTATTCAACATCGCGCACCGACACCCTCGTAGGAGCCGAGCTTGCTCGCGATGAACTCGATTACCGCAGTTGAAGTGGGTCACTGAGCTCACGGAAAATTGCCCAGAGTTCACCGAGCCATGTTTAGGAAACGAATCGTTGGGTAAGCGGCCCTCCGTTCCGGGGTAAAGATTCACTCCCCTTAGTTTTTTCCCTTGGTCTCTGTGAAACTCCGGCTTGCCTCTGTGACCTCTGTGACGACCTGCGGTTTTTAGGATGAGTCCGTTTCGAGAATCCTCCAAAACAACCCACCTCTTTCGAAATACCACCCGCAACCCAAGTGGGGCTTGTCTACCGTTGCTCATTGGCCCATCAATCCCCCCCAACATCTATGGCAGACACCACCAATCAAACTAGCTCAGCCCCCAAAATGTGTGGTTGCGGCAAAACCCAAAATCCGCAAGGCCACTGTGATGGCTCCCACGCCAAGCCAGACCGCAAGTTGTGCGGTTGTGGCAATACCAAGAACCCGCAGGGCTTCTGCGACGGTTCACACGCGAAGTAATCAGCCCCGCTGATCGGGGAGCACCGGTCCCACCCCCCCTAAGCGCACCATCACCGGTGCGCTTTTTCGTTTTCCCGGCGTGCGAGAACGACGAGAGCCAAGCTTGTCAGGTCCCTAGCCACCGCGTTAACTCGTCATCGACCCACTAGCTCGCGATGAATCCAATGTGATGGTAATAACATTTGGTTCCCTCCAATAAACCCATCTAAAGCACTCCAGTCCCCTCACCGAATCACTTCAACCAATGAGCGAAAACTCGCCATCCCTTTCGGAATCATCGCCATCGTTATAGGCGGAACGATTTTAAAAGACTTTGATTTCGAAAATTTAAGATTCGAAAAGCCCGCCTTAGCCCTCGTCTACATCTTAACGTTTTTGATGACGGTATTCTTTCTCTATAAAAGCGTTAAAGGTAAATAGCCACCGCCCAACCTCAGTTCGACCACCGGGTGATATACCGGCGAGTAACCCAGCACACAGTTGACCATACTTGGGGATCTTTACCCTGAGCGGGGATTGACAGCGTAGCGGCAAGTTGGAGGCGGGGCCTCTAAATGAGAGTGCGTTCAACGAGATTGCATGCGGCTCGAACAGCCGTCAGAAGAGCAGTCTTTTCCACACCATGCACTCTTTGTGGCCTTCGAGCCAATTTGCGTTCGCGTTATGTCAGCCGGGGGCGGAGGCGCGTCTGAAATGCGAAATGAAGCGGTTACGGCCGCACTATAATTCGGCCATGCAACGACCGGGTTTAGTCACCTTCAAAGCGCCGTCAATGGAGGTGCGACCCGATGATGATCCCCGGGCAATGTTTGCGCGAGCCTGGGGGTGTTCGGCAGGGACAGCGAAGACTCCTGACGACGTGCGTGTGATCATTGAACGACTACGTCCGACCGTGATCTTTGTGGGCCCCCGAGAGCCCGGAGGAATCGTCGATGTAGCCTGGCGGGAGTTGTCCGGAAAGAATGAGGTGAGCGGACCGAAACCAGAACAACTGGTGGTAGACGTCGTCGTCGCTGAAGGTGAGCCCGCCCTCGTGGGCTGGCATGCGCATGGACGGAGCCGACATATTACTCCGAGCGGGTTGTTTGACTATGCGGTGCCTGAGGCAGCGCCATCCCGTGCCTACGGAAAAGCGGTCGAAGGCATGCTGTGGTCGCAAGCGGACATCCGCCCCGGTGAGGTGATGCTTGAGATCGGAGCGGCACCGGGGGGGGCAACCTTGGCCTATTTAGAACGGGGACTGAACGTTTTCGCCGTAGATACTCAACCCATGGCTGCGATGATTCTGGCCCACCCGAACTGTTTGGGCTGGTCGCAAAAATCGATAGGTGACGTGGCATGGGAAGACTTGCCCACCCACGTGCAATGGATTAGCGCAGATGCCGGGATATCTCCAGTGCATATGACACGCGCGCTGCGGCGATTGACGCTACATTACCGGAGCACATTACGAGGACTGTTATTGACGTTGAAACTCAATGACGCGGCGGCGATTGCAGCGATGCCAGGCCTTTTGGAAGAACTTAAACGGGGAGATGCAACGGTGGATGCGATACAACTGCAAACGAACCGCAGCGATCTGTTCGTAGGGGTGCGGTATCGGTCATCGAATCGAAAACTGCGGTGACGGGAGAAGTCTTCATCGGTAATTTTTGACCACGCCGGTAATCAACAGTGACGACAACGTGAATCAGGCATGTTTGTTCAAGGCGAGTTTCCCACCGCTCATTAATCATGGGCCATGGATCCGCCTCTTTTTCTGACCTCTCGTTCCTTGTCTGAACTCTAATGAGGATACACACTTCATCACTTGGAACACGGTTTCGCCACATCCGACAACTGCCTCGTCGTCCTGACCGACGCGCTCTATCTCCCGGGCACACGACGGCTCCTCGAGTCATGGCGGCTTCACCACCCACCGCTTCCGGTCATCGCCCTAAGCGCACAGGAGGAAGTGCTCAGCGATCCCTTTCTCGTCGCCCAATGCCACCGTCGTATCCCCATCGACCTCACGTCCTACGCGGACATCCGTCCTTACAAAAAGCGCCACTCCCGACGACACGCTCAAACTTTCCTCAAGTTCGAAGCCTTCGGGGACTTCGGTTTCGAGCGAAACCTCTTCCTCGATAGCGATATTCTTTGCCTCAACCCAGCCCCCGTCCTGCTCGAGCCGAGTCCCATTCCGCTCCGGGCGGCCTTGGACACCGGTTTCCGGAAAACCCGCGCCTACAAGGGTCACCCGATCGAAATTAACAGCGGGGTGCTCTCCATCGGCCGTGCCATCCAGGGACCCGCCACGATTGCCCGCTTGCAGAAAATCGCGCACACTGATCCCGGCCGGGGTGGTTACAACGCCGGAGACCAAGGGATAATCAACAAGTGGATCCACACCGACCACATCGACGTCGAACTGCTCCCGCCCGACTACAATCTAATCAAGAAGAACTACGCCGACACCGACGGGTTGACGGATTGCCGTTTGCTCCACTTTGCCGGCCACAAACCTTGGCTCGGCCAGCAGCGCAATGACAGCCCCCCTTCCCTTTTAGATGCCCTGGAGCAGCTCTGGCACGCGAGATCAATCGACTGAGAAAACAGTGAGACCACGCGCCAACTTGCCCAAGTGAAGCGGGGCAAGCGGGTGGGATCGAGACCTGGATCATGGTCAAAAAATAGACGGCCCTCTATTTCTTCAGCGAAAACCGGCCGTAAACTGATCTTTCCAAGAGCCCCTTAAGAGCCGCCGCCTTTAGGCTGCCATAGACCACAAGGATTAAGTATTGACCCCTTAAGCTTCTGCTCCGTTTTCTTAAAGCAATTCACGAATCGGCAGCAGGATCCGTTGGTTCACCTTCCCGCCGTCCTGCGTCGCCGGTTTGAAGGTGAAATTCAACCGAACCCCATCGATCACCCGCTGATCCAACTCGGGACGGCTCGACGCCAGCACCGTGATGTCTCTCGCCCGACCGAAGCGATTGACCGTCAGTTCGAGCAGCCACATCGCAGGCTTTAGTTCCTTATCCTCTTTGGAGTAATCCCCGAACCCAATGACGCCACGCGAAATTAACTCTGCGTTGTCCCCTTTTTTCGCCATCTCCTCGCCAAAAACCGGCATTCCGTCCCAGCGGACGACCTTCATCGAAGGCAGCATGGTAGGATAAGATACAAACGTCCGGACCCGTTTTTCTTCGTCAATAGGCGGGGAGAACCGCCACTGCTTAACCGCCGCCCAAGCTGCGTCCCGCCAGAGCTCGTTGGTAATTGCGTTGATCTCGCTCGCCACCACTTCGCCATCCGTGCCGACGAGAATTCCGACTTGGGCCAACTCCAACCGATCAGCTACTACTTCATCCGGGGGAATCGCCGCCGGGGCATGGAGCAAGGTCGGCGCCACGTCCAACGTCGACCAACTGATCCACGGCGTTTCCATATCTTTGGGCGAAAACCCCATGGGCAAAGTAACTTTTCTCCACCCTTTGGCGCCGTCCGGCATCGGGTTAAACTTCCAGTGTTCCGCCGCCCGACGGGCCGCCAATCCGAGTTCCGGGGTTTCGGCACTGATGACTTTGGCCATGCGACAATTCCCGTCTTCATCGATCAGAATATCGAGACGCACCGTCGCCTCTTTTTCCGTGAGCAAGAGTTCTTCCGGAAACTGGGGGACAAACGTTTTGACCACCCGGATACGTTCCGGTGGCGGCACGATCCCGGGCCCAGTGCCGATCCGGTCCGCGTCGGCGACCCAAGCGGGCGATGTGACCTCAAACCGTTGCGCCACTCCCGCCAGATTCCACCCTGCCCCCAGGTCGCTACTACCCGTCCAACCAGATTGGTGAGCCGCGGCCAACAGCGGGCCGAACCCTTCGGCCAACGCGTAAGAGACCAACACCCTGCTGGCCGGATTATCAAGTGGAACCGGCACGCCCAATTGCACTAACCGCTCCCCCACCAACGTCCGCCCCCGGGTGAGCGTCTCCGTCCACAGCGTGATCGCATTGGACTCCGCGAGCTCCGGCTTGATACCGCGCTCGACCAATCGATCGAAACACTTCAGCGCACCTTGGGAAAGAGCCGCACTAGCGAGATCCCAAGTGCCTTCCTTAAATCGCGTTTGGGGATCGAAACCAGCCTCAATGAAGAGGTCCATGATCTCCGGTCGGTCTTTATCGAAGGCGCCGAAGATGGGAAACTCGTCCTCGTCTGCCAGTTTTTTCCAATCGATTTTTTGGGCCAGTAACATCCCGATAATTTCCTCCGACCCCACCAACGCGGCATTTTGGAGGGTGAAGCCGGCTCTCGCCATGACACTCTTACTTTGTCCTTCCCAGGCACCTGCTTTCAAAAATGCCCGCACGGCCTCCGGCTCCCCCCGGACCACCGCGCGTCCCAGACTCGTCGCCAACCACGCATTACTCCGCCATTTCACCCCGGCTGCCAACATCTGCTCAGCCAGTTTCGTTTTCCCGGCCAGGTAGACATTCTCCAAAGCAGGGCTGCCATCGTCGCCATTCTGCCGCCAGTCCTTTTCGCGTTGGGCCAACAAATACTCCAGCACGGCCCAGTGACGGCCTCGGGCGGCGACATCCAAGATATCAATCCCCTTCGAATTGGAGGCCTCCACGTTGACCCCGTTCTCGACCAGCCAATGAATCGTCTCCATCCGCGCCGTCGCCACCGCTCGATAAAGCATATTCGGCCCGTGTTTTTTCACCATACTCCGCTCTTGCTCGAGCCATTGTTGCAATGGTTCCAGTTGGCCATTCAAGGCCAGCCAGCCCGCGTCAAATTCGGTGAGGTCGCTCCACCGGCTGCCTTGCTCCAGCGCCGCCCGGATCCGCGCCGGATCCGCGTTGATCAGCGCATCGCGCAATCGAACCACCGGCAAACGATGTCCCCGTTCGGCGCTGAAAATCAGGGGGACTCCGCCCCGAAAAAACCCATACCATAACGTTCCGCTTTCGCCGCCGGGTGGCAGGTCGAATCCATCACTAAATTGCGTGTGCCGGGACTTGGGAATATAGTCCAACTCCTTGAAGGCGATCTGAGAGACTTGGCCATTATTCAACCATCCCCGCGCAAAATAGACGCGGTCGCCCAACGTTTTGGTGGCCTCAACCCGCACGGTGAGGCCGACCCGACACACTTCACCGCTGGACGCAGATTCGTCCTCCCTAAACGTAAAGGAATATTCGACCGAAGGCTCACCGTTGACCTCTTCGAATCCCCCAGCCGGCCGCAGCCCGAATACACTGTCGGCCGCCAACGGTTTCAGGCCCTCGTCGTCCCGCCCCAGCGGCAGTCCATCCTGCAGTCCCTCTACCCGCATCTGCCTCCCATCCTGCAATTGAACGACCTCCACCTGCGCGTGCCCAGTCGCTACGATCAGCAAACAAAACCAGACTCGATAAAACGTTTTCGCGCCGCCTAAATTTGAAGTAGCGCGATGGAAAAAAGGATCGAGATGCATAATTTTCACCTGCCGGAATCCGCGAACCGTCGACTCCTGTAGAAACGGCCGACCAAAACCGGATTAGGCTTTTTAGTGTGTGGTAGAGGTTTCGAAATGAGCTCTGTTTCTCCGGAGTTCACCGTGAGCCTTCTTAGAGTTTTACCCCGGTTGGCGCCGTGAAGGTGTCGTCCAGGATGTTGCCGGTGTTCCGCACCGCAGCCGGTTCGAAGATCAGGACTTCGGCTTCGGTCGTCGCGACCGTCCGGTGCTCCTGGCCCTTGGGCACGACAGTTAATTCCCCCACGTTTAAGGCCTCAATCCGCTCGGCCGGACGATCTGAATCCAAACAATCGGATCGGGTCCGGAACTCGATCTGCATCGAGCCCTTCCACACCATGAAGAGCTCGTCCTCGGTTTCGTGATAGTGCCACGGAAACACTCCTTGAAACTTCACCAGTTTCACCTCCTGCCCATTGAGCGAGGCAACCACCTTGGGACGCCAATGCTCGTCGATCCGCCTAAATTTATCGGACAAATTAATCACCGCCATGATAACAGAACGAGAAGTGGATTAGGATTCACCAAGGCCATCGGGAAGAGCGAAAGCGTTCTGCCGTTTACCCATTTCTTAAGCCAGCCCAAATCGAAGAATTAGGGTCTGAACCCTCGAAGGTCAGCCTCTCGCCTCCCGTGCACCTAGAAAATCAACCTGCCACAGGACACTCTTCCACCGCACACTTTTACAGGAGCCAACAAAGGGAACAGAGAATCCAACCAACCTCACTCACGTAGCCACTAAATCCTCCCATCCGGCCCTTTCTCTTTCGTGTTTTTCGTGTGCTTCGTGGTTAAAACCAACTGGCTGACGAGTTCCAACGCGTAGTCGGTAGACGACCTGTGCGCCGAAGCCTCGGCGAAGGTGTAAGCCATTCGTGTCCATTCGTGGTTAAAAAACAACCCCTGCCCCTCAGCCCCACTCCACCGTCATCGCGAGCGAGCTCGCGCGTCCTCAGGTCATCTACATTTCCCGATTTCCAACTTTCGTGCTTTTTCGTGTAGTTTAGTGGGCAGCAATCCAAACCCTCGTGCCTGATACTTTCGCGGGGCTTCGCGACCTTCGCAGTTGAGACAAAACCCTCCGGCCCGGGTGCTACTCGATCACGCGCACGGTGGGCCGGGGTTTGGCGGGAGCGTTTTTTTCTCCCACATCGATGCCGTATTGCACCGCGATGATGTCCCGCACTCGAGCTGCATCATACAACTCACCCTTAAAGGCGGTCGACGGCACTCCATGATGGCAACGAATGCGTAAAGTCAGTTCCGGGATCGACACAGGCATAGGAGCAGACGAGGTCACCGAGCCCACGCGGGAAGAGGTAGTCCCTATTCCTCCCGAAGAACCGATTCCGATGCCTCCCGGCGACGCGCCGATACCTACTCCCCCCCCGGGAGAGCCTCCGATCGAAATTCCACTTCCGCCCGATGACCCCAACCCGCCGATGGGGGTGGTCGTGGATCGCATCGTCCACTTGGTCTGTGCATCCTCGGTTTCGCCCTCTACCACGAAGTGACTGAAGCCATACTCCAGCGCCACTTCGGCCGCCCGCAACAAGGTCAGTTCCCGCATTCTGGTGGTGGGCTGTTCGCCGGATGAGTTCGACAGGTAGGTGATCTCAAATTGGTCATTGCCAATGGGCACCGTTTTGTGACCGCCCCGGCTGCCCACTTCGGTGTAGGGCACTCCACACCCCACCAAAGCCAACAGCAGTAATCCAGAGGGGATGAGGGAATAGAGTGATCGGTCCATGGGGCGTGGCGAAACGGGGATGCGTTGCAGGAAAGCCTCAAACTGCAATGCCCTCCCCCAAGGGTCAATCCACAGTGTCTGATTTTCAGACCGAGAAACCCGGGAAACTACGAGCCCTCTGCCCCTTCGCTTTCGTGTGCTTGGTGTGCTTGGTGTGCTTGGTGGTTAGAAAACACGCCTGCCCCATAGCGCCACTCCAAAGCCATCGCGAGTGAGCTCGCTCCTACATTTCCCGGCTTCCGATTTTAGTGCCTTTTCGTGTAGTTTAGT
>CAXBOL010000171.1:0-8148 GCA_963977295.1 uncultured Opitutaceae bacterium | reverse complement strand
TTTTGGGATCGATCCGACGCGGTTCGTGTTGATGGGCCGTTCGGCTGGGGCGCAGATCGCGAGTGCGGTGGGCTACGGGATCTTGGATCCTTCTGTAAGGGGAGTGATCGGACTCTATGGCGTCTACGATATGGAGTTCGTCTGGTCGATTTCTCGGACGGACGACGTCCTCAATTCGGTGAAATTGATGAACCAGTATCTCGGCGGAGGGCCGACCACCATTAACCAGGCCGACTATGATTCGGCCAGTGCTCAAGGTTTGGTGGGGGGGCCCGGTAAAACGCCACCGACTCTCTTACTACACGGGACAATCGACACGTTGTGTTGGGTTAAACACAGCCGTCGATTGGCGGATCGATTGGGCGAAGCCAAGGTGCCTCATGTCATGATCGAGCTCCCTTGGGCGGTGCACGCTTTTGATTACAATCTCTCGGGGCCAGGAGGCCAGCTCACGACTTATGCCGTTAAGGAGTTCCTCGCGGCAGTCTGCGCGCAGAACCCGAAGCCGCAGGCTTAGTCCCGAGGCCCGGTGGTGAATCCGTCAGTGGTGGTTGGGTCGGCTTTGTAGGCTCCCGTGCGGGTCGTGCCTTCGCGGTAGTTGTAGAGTTCGATTACCCGAAGCAGTTCTGAGAGGGAAAGTTTGGCGTCTTGGTTTGAGTCGGCCGAGTGGTAGCGAGTGAGGGTCACCACCGTATCGGTATCAATCGTCGACTCAGGGGTGAAGCCGTCTACTTGACCTGCGTCCACCTTGTAGCGACCAGTGCGGGTGCTGCCGAAGCGCGTGTTGTAGAGTTCGATCAAACGGAGTAACTCACTGAGGTTGAGATTTCCGTCCTGATTGGTGTCGGCCGAGTGAAATTGAGTCGATGCAGGAGGGATGAGTGCAATCTCGTCGAAGGTAAACCCGAAGGCGTCGGTGCCCGCCAGTCGGGCGCCGGAAACTCGCATGATTTCGACCGCACTGGGGTCAAAATTAGGTTCGCTGACCAAGGTCACCGCGGCCGTCGCGAGAGCATCGCCGGCGAACGATGACGCTTCAAAGGTCGCGAAGGCAGACACGCCGTTGGCGTTGAAAAGTCTCACTTCGAAAGAGGTGGCCGCGTTGCCGGTCAGAGCTTGGGCCGTGACGTAGATTGAGTTCGCCGTGCCCAAATCTTGGGGGGAGGCGAAATGAACTTCGAGGAATGAGGCGCTGCCATTGGTCGCTCCAGAGTCAACGATGGTGTAGGTGCCGTCGCCTTGGACAAAAGTGCTCTGAGGGGTGGTGCTTCCAGTGAGGGCTGAGGTGGTGGTCCAGTCCCCGGCGAAGTAGGTGCTGCCATCGACCAAGTCGTTAAAATTTTCCAAGACCGTGGCGGCACCCCACACGGTGCTGGCAGACAGTCCGGCCCAGAGGCTTATTTTTAGAAAAAGTCGATCCTTCACGGTTCCGGTTAGTTAGAGGGGTGATTGAGGACCAGTGCCGTGGAGCCGCCGGCAGAGCCACGACGGAATATCTGGATGGGGGTTCCTGCTGGAATGATGGCGTCGTCCCGTGAAGTAGTATCACCCGGGGTGCGTTGCCAGTTGGTGCCGTTGTGAAAGTAAAACACCCACGACGCGCCGGCGGCGATGCCTACGAGGTCGGCTTGATCCACTGCCGAGTTGGACGCCCAGCCAGCGAGTTTCGATTGCAGGCTAAGTTGCCCCAGCGTGATAGACCGAGGGAACCCGGTGTGGGTGAAGGTCGGGCCAGAGTTGGCGATGAGCACGTTGACATCGGTCTGGGCGGGAGCTCCCACGAATCGAAGAGTGAATGCGGAGTGTTTACGTTCGACGGTAACGGTGCCCTCGGGGGGCAGGCGAGTGGCCCCGGTGTCGCTGGTGGCCGACACGGTGTCCGTCCACTGTGAGGTGTTGGTGTCGTAGAAATAGGAATTCTGATCAGATTGGGCTAAGCTGATCGTATCCGCGGCTGTTGCAGTCGTGCCTCCGAGGAAAGTGTCGTTGCCAAACAGAGAGTCGAGGGTGTCGACGGGAACGAGTTCAAAAATGTCTCCGTTCGCTCCTGTGGCGACGCCGAGCGCACTAGGATCGCGCCCAGAAATGGTGAGGGTGTCCGTCGTATTTCCAGTGATGGTTAGGCGAGCTCCCAGGCCAGAGCCAGAAACGAGGCGCGCATCGTAAGGGTAAGCGGGGGTCGCCAGCGCAGAGGCGGTCCAACCGGGGGTGGTTGCCGTGATGGTATCGGTGCTGACTGCGGTGACACGGGCGCGCTTGGCGCCGTCGGCGCTGGGAATGTCAGAAATCGGTAGGGCGACCGCGGTGGTGACAGGGGCGGTCGCGGTGCCACCGTGGATGGTTACACTCATTCCGCCGAGGGGAGGAGTGTAGGCGACCGTTTCGGCTGAAACCGCAACAGAACTCGCCAAACCGGTGGCTAAAACCACATGGAGTAAGGTGATACGAGAGGCGGACACAGGAGGATTTACAGCGCGAGAAGGCGATTCGAGCAAGCTTAGAAACAGACCGTGCAATCCAGATGAAGAAATTATTTTCGAGGTCCGATTCAAGGTGATCGCGGGCATCCTGTTGCGTAAATCGTTGATAATAATCATTGAGCCTTGGCTCGGTGGGAGAAGAGCGTTGAGGGTTTTTGCCAGAAAGCAGGGTTAGTTGGGACTTAGGGTCGTGGGTTTTGGCGAATATTGCGCTGTTGTTTCCTTCGCGTAGGGTGTTTTCCCTATCCAAGGGAACAAAAACGGACATCGATGGGAAGTCTTAAAACCTCAGCCCTCATGGAATTAGAAATTTTTAATCGCTACCGATTCAGCTTCGAGCTAATTGCCTCGGCTTTCTTTTTCACACGTTCCTCCTGCTACGAAGCACGTCACCGGTTTAAGTCCTCTCGCTCCTGTTTGTTCCTGATAATTATAATCATGCGATTCCCTCGTATACTCGTTTCGACAACCTTAGTGGCTTTTCTAAGCGCTCCCCTGAGTGCCCAAACCGATACCACGTTGGCAGGAGCTCGAACCTACACTTTGCACGACTTGCTGGTGGCGGCCCTCAACACGAATCTCGAGCTTCAAGCCAAGAGAATCGATCCCGAGATTCAGGATTTACGAGTGGACGCGGCCCGGGGGGAATTTGTGCCCAATGCGATTGCCGCGGGAAATTACTCCAGCACCGAACGTCCGAAGACTTCGCAAGAACAGTCGTCGGTTTCGTCAATTTTTGGCGGCACCAATGATCCCATTCTGCGGGATGACTTGAGTCGCTTTCAGGTTGGGGTAGCGGGCAAGTTGCCGACCGGCGCGACTTATGAGGCGGTCACCGGCTTGGATGAAGCTCGCAATAGCTATAACCAATTCAACTCCGAGTTTGTCGCGGTTTCCACCGTCTCCGTGACCCAGCCATTGCTGCGTGATTTCGGCACCACGGCAAATTTGGCGGAAGTGCGGTTGCAACGGAAGGCCGCCACCGCGTCGCGGTTTGAACTGCAAACCGTCGCACTGCGGATCATCCGAGACGTGGCTAACGCATACCACGAAATGGTCTTTGCCCAGGAAAACGTGACGGTGAAAGAGGAGGCCGTGAAAGTGGCGCAGGATTTGGTGCGAGAGAATCAGCGACGTTATGAAGAAGGCCGCATGGCTCCGATCGATGTCACTCAGGCGCAGAGCCGAGTGGCCGAGGCGCGCGAGGAGCTCTTGTTGGCGAACAATTTTCTGGCCCAACGTCGTAATCTAATTGTCCAACTCACGCAGGATAGTTTCGAGTTTGATCAGGTCGACATCGTCGTGGATCGCTCCTTTGTGATCGAATCGGCCCCAGGCGTGGATCGGGATAGCGCGCTGGAGGACATGTTTGACCTCAATCCATCTTATCTCGGGAGCATCGAACTCACCGAGGCGGAAGACATTCGCGTGGCCTACGCGAAGAATCAGCGCTGGCCGCGGGTCGATCTGAAGGCCTCGTTTGGTTACAACGGTCTGGGGAAAACGATGACCCGTTCCTACCGTAATTATTGGGAGCGTGAGCAACCGAGTTGGAGCGCAGGTTTGGTGGTCAATTATCCGATTTGGGATCTGACCGGCAACAGCCGTCTGGAACAGGCCAAGAAACGTAAAGCGCAGGCGCTGTTGGAATTGAAGCGCACGGAAGTTGTGTTGCTGAGTGCCTTTGACACCGCCACCCGCGATCTGGATAATGCGGCTCAACGCATCGAACTGGTGCAGGATTCGGTGCGATTGGCAGAGTCGGCCTTGGACGCGGAACTCAAGCGTTTGGCCTCCGGTTTAACCACCAGTTTTAATGTGGCGCAGGCCCAGCGGGACGTCAGCACGGCTCGATCCCGGGCCCTGGCGACCCGCGTCGATTTGAACAAGGCTTACACTCAACTCGGGTTTGTGTTGGGCACCCTCGCGCGGGACTTGAAGGTTGAGATCGTCGCTGAGTAGTTTCCTCCTAAACCCCTTTATTATGGTATCCTCTCGCTCTTTCGTCGGTTTGCTGGCCGTTGCCGTTTGCGCGACTTCGGCCGTGAATGCTGCCTCAACTTATACCGGCTTGGTGTTGCCTTTCAAAGAAGTAGTGGTGTCATCGCCGGTGCAGAGCACGATCACCGCGATCGATTGCAAAGAGGGGGACGCCGTGAAAACGGGAGATCGTCTCGCGCAATTGCACAACCGTATCGAAGAGTTGGATATGCTGAGAACCAAGGCGGCGGTGGAAAAGCGGGAATTTGATTTCGAAGGCTCGAAAAATCTCTTCGCCGACAAAATCATCTCCGAAGACGAGGCGATGAAGGGACGCATCGAGCTCGAACTCGCCCGCCTGCAGGCGGAGCAAGCCGAAGAGATCAATCGACTGCGCACCATCACCTCACCGATCGATGGTATCGTGGTGGAAAAGATGTTGGAGGCCGGTGAAAGCGTGACCACCACCCAACCGATGTTTCGTTTGGTGGATATTGACCAAGTGTTTGTGCAGTTTTATCTGCCGGTGGAAGAGTCGGCTACGGTCAAAGTGGGTCATGCGCTGCAGGTGAAATGCCGTGCGGCGGATCAGGATGCGATGTTCGAAGGCCAAGTCGAATTCGTGGATCCGCGGGTGGACGCGGCGAGTGGGTTGATCCGCGTCAAAGTAATTGTGGAGAACCCTGGTCATTTGATTAAACCAGGCTTGCGCGCGGAAATTTTTGTGCCGACGACCAACTAATCTGACTATGTGGTTCAAATTCCGCCGCGATCTACTCGTTACCCCCATTCTTTACCCCGAATTAATCAATGAGTAGACTTGATCCTTTGTCGGCCGGAGAAGCGGTGACCCGGTTGGAAGCGTGCCGACTCTTCGATGGTTCGGTCAAAGAGTTCTGGCCCATGTTTGTGCGCGTTTGCGCCGAGATTTCGCAAGCCGCCGGCACACGGATAATCGTGAAAACTGGCGACGAGTGGCGGTTGGCGGCGGCTTGGCCGAACCCACGTGAGTTTCCGGCGCCGATGAGTGGAGCGGGCTTTGAAGCGCTGGCGAATCAAGCCTTGCACGAAGGATTGGCGGCCTCGCCCGCCATGGCTCGTCAACAAGCCGGATTGCTCCTCGTGGCGCTCACGACCGGCGAGTCGCAGGACCGGTGCTTGTTGGCGGTGGCCATCCAGCCGGGCACCGACGATGAGCTCACGGAAGCGGGGGCTTTGCTCCGATTGGCGGCCGATACGCCGTTGTTGTATCAGCGTCAGCGATTGCTCGAGCGATCTCAGCGGGACGTCCAGAATTTCACGCAGGCTTTGGAAATTCTGGCGGTGACCAACGTGCATACGCGCTACCTCGGGGTGGCCATGGCGTTGGTCAACGAAATCGCCACCCGGCACAATTGCACGCGGGTTTCACTCGGGTGGCGCAAGGGTGCCTACATCCGCATTCAAGCGGTGAGTGGCACGGACAATTTTGAGAAGCGCATGAATGTCGTGCAGAAGCTCGAAGCGGCCATGGAGGAAGCCCGCGATCAGGATGAGGAAATCCTGTGGCCGGCCACTCCTGGTTCGGAGGTCATCGTGCGCGATCACCAAGTCTACGCCGAACTCGAGCGCCTGACCGCGATCATGTCGGTGCCGGTGCGCATCGATGGAGAGCCGGAAGGAGTGCTCTTGTTGGAGCGGGCGGAACTGTTTGGTGAATTTGATGCGCTGGCGCTGCGGGTGGTCGCGGATCAAGTGGCGCGACGTTTGGATGATTTGCGCACCAACGACCGGTGGTTTGGGGCGCGCTGGGCAACGTCTTGGCGCAAAGGCTTGGCAGGTTTCCTCGGGCCTCAGAAAACGTGGTGGAAGTTGGCGGGTGTAGTGGGGGCCGTGCTGTTGGCGTTGTCCATCTTCGTGCAACTGCCCTACCGCGTGAATTCCCCCTTCATGGTGAGAGCAGAGGCGCAGGCGCACCTACCGGCGTCGTATGACGGCTACCTCGCCGAGGCGCGGGTGCAACCGGGCGATCTGGTCAAGGCCGGGCAGGAACTCGTGCGTCTCGACACGAGTGACCTCCGGGTCGAATTGGCATCGGCGTTGTCGGAAAAGCGGCGTTATGCGGCCGAGGCCGAAAAGGCGGAAGCCGACCGCAAACTGGCAGATATGCGGGCTTATCGTGCACTCGAAGCGCAGGCGGATGCCCAAGTGAATTTGGTGCGATACCGGTTGGATCGTTCCTCGCTCAAAGCACCGTTCGATGGGGTGGTGGTCGAAGGCAATTTACGGGAACGAATCGGCGCGCCGGTGCGGGCCGGGGACGTGTTGATGCGGGTTTCGCAACTGGACGGACTCTACGTTGAAATGCGAGTGCCGGAGCGCGATGTGGATTTGGTGGCCAACAGTGTGACGGCACAGATCGCGTTCACCACCCGTCCGGAAGACACTTTTGACGTGAAGATCGATATCATTGAGCCCTCCGCGGTCACGGACCGGGATGGCAATTATTTCGTGATGCGGGGACAGTTGGAAAACAGCTCGGACTGGTTGCGTCCAGGCATGACAGGGGTGGCGAAGATCGACGCGGGCACCCGGAATTTCATGTGGATCGCGACGCATCGCCTGATCGACTTCGTGCGGCTGAAATTCTGGTGGTGATCTGGCTGGCATGAGCGAAAACCGATCTCTTTTCAACGAGTCCTGGCACCGGGTATCCACCCAGAGGTTACGTCTGCGCCCCTCGGTGAGTTTGCGCCGGCAACGGTTTCGCGGGGAGCGGTGGTTTGTGGCGCAGGATGGGTTCACCAATACGTTTTTCCGGTTTCGACCTGAGGCCTACGATTTCATCGCGCGGTTGGATGGCACCAAGACCGTGGAGGAGATTTGGATGGGATGTTTGGAGCGATCGCCGGAGTCCGCCCCCGGCCAAGGCGAAGTCGTCTCGATGCTCGCCCAATTGTATCAGGCCAATCTTCTGGCGGCCGACACCACGGCCGATACGCATCGGCTTTTTGAACGACACGAAAAACGACGTAAACAGCAGATCGTTTCGCAGGTTTTTGGCATCTTTTTTCTGCGTATCCGGTTATTCGATCCGGAGCCCTTGTTGAAACGCACGTGGCCGTGGATGCGATGGCTGGCGACGAAGTGGACCGCAATCGCATGGGTGATCTGGTTGGGTTTCGGGTTTTCGGCCGTGGCCGCGCAGTGGGATCGCGCCATGGACCAGTCGCAGGCGGTCTTGGCTCCGGGTAATCTTTTGCTACTTTATGCAGCGTTTACGGTCGCGAAGTTGATCCACGAATTTGGGCACGCCTACACGGTCAAAGCGTTCGGGGGCGAAGTGCATGCGATGGGCATCACGCTGCTGGTGTTCACCCCGATTCCCTACGTCGATGCCACGGCAGCGTGGGCGTTTCGCGAACGATGGAAGCGGGTGGTGGTCGGTTTAGGCGGCATGATTCCGGAACTGGCCTTTGCGGCGGGCGCGGCCATGGTCTGGGCCGCCACCGGTCCGGGCACACTTAACAGTCTGGCCTACAACGTGATGATCGTCGCGTCGGTCTCGACGGTGTTGTTCAACTTGAATCCGTTGCTGCGTTTCGACGGGTATTACATCCTCTCAGACCTGACGGACTCGCCGAATCTGCAAATGCGGTCGGCTCGGCAGTGGTTGCACCATTTTGAGAAGCGGGCCCTGAATGTGAAT
>CAXBOL010000170.1:0-8209 GCA_963977295.1 uncultured Opitutaceae bacterium | reverse complement strand
GGACTTGTCATCGACGCCAACGGTGGGTTCTCACTCAGCCAAGGTGGTGCTACGGTCATCAGCGGGTCGGCGACCGATGCCGGCACCTTTGGAAAATTTGACGGGACCCGCGTTAACTTCAGTGGCACGATTCTCAGTGGCGCCTCGAGCAGTTATACCGGTCCGACGGGCGTCATCAATGGCAGTCTGAACGGGAAGAAGACCAGCCGGCTGATCGCGATGGTTGGGGGTGACGCCAGTGTCACCTTCTACGTGAGCGACGGAGCTAAACAAGACGTCGCGACGGGGAGTCTGTCCGGCAACGGCAGCTTCAACTTGAGCACCCTGTTTGGTGGAGTCCTGAACGGTAAGATTGATCTGAATACGGGCTTCCTCACCGGCAGTATTTCGAGCTCGGAACTGAGTGGTGAATTCTCTGGGGCTGCCAGCGCACCCGCTCCAGCCAGCGATGGCTTCCTCCATAATCTCTCTACCCGCGGTCAAGTAGGCAGTGGAGATTCGATTCTAGTGGCCGGATTTGTGGTCAGTGGCACGGCGCCCAAACGCGTGTTGGTTCGAGCGGTCGGTCCAGCGTTGTCCACTTTTGGCGTCACCGGGGCCGTGGCTGATCCGTTGCTCAAACTCTACAACAGCGCCAACGCCGTCATTGCCAGCAACGACAATTGGGGCACCGATGCTAATGTGCCCTCGGCTTCGACGACGGTAGGCGCCTTCGCGTTACCTTCAGGCAGTGCCGACGCGGCGTTGGTGACCACCCTGAACCCTGGGCCCTACACGGCTCAGATCTCGGGTGTCGCCGGTGCGACGGGAGTCGGTTTGGTGGAAATCTACGACGTGGACAATCCCGTCGCCTTTTCGACCAACAAGATGCTCAACGTGTCGACTCGCGGCCAAGTTGGAGCCCAGGAGTTGATCGCCGGGGTGATCATCAATGGCACCACCTCGAAACGCGTGATGATCAGAGCTGTCGGCCCGACGCTGTCGCAATTTGGCGTATCCGGCCCCTTAGCCGATCCTGTTCTACGTTTGGTCAATCAAGCCAACGGCGCAGTGGTGCGGGAGAACAACGATTGGCAATTGGGCAATGATGGCCCCGAAGTCATTCAGGCGTCTGCCAAAGTGGGAGCGTTTGCGCTGCCCGATGGAAGTAAAGATGCCGTGTTGTTGATCACGTTGCCCCCGGGCCGTTACACGGCGTTGGTGTCAAGTGGCACTGGCACGACCGGCTTGGCCATCGTGGAAGTCTACGAGATCCCCTGATCGGCTACGCTGAGATAAGTCTTTCAACACCCGCTCGTCATGGAGCGGGTGTTTTGTTTTCTTGGGGTGGTGGTTGTTTTTAACCACAGATTAACACAGATGGCTCCACTACCGTTACGCGATGGAACCTCGGTGGATGGAATTCAAACTGGGGTATTAAATCTGTGTGAATCTGTGTGCATCTGTGGTTTCCAAAAGGATCGGAGGAGTGGGGTATTAGGTATCAGCCAGAACCGTCAGCCTGTTGTTTTTTAACCACAGATAAACACAGATGGCTCCACTACCGTTACGCGATGGAACCTCGGTGGATGGAGCTTAGACTGGGGTATTCAATCCGTGTTTATCTGTGTGCATCTGTGGTTTCCCAAAAATTCAGTGGGTGGTTCACGGGAGATCAGTTGGAACCGTCAGTCTGCGGTTTTTCAAGGGGACGTGTCTTACCACCAGCCGACGACGAAGCCTTGCACTCCCTTGATGACGAATACGCCGAGATTCTTGACCGCGTGGGCGGCGAAGCAGGGGAGGAGGGATTGACTCGGGTTGGAGGGGAGGAACCGCACGGTATAAAACCAGAGTGAACTCAGGAAGACGGCGGCGGTGCTGAACCAGCCCTTCGCATTCAGCGTCCATGTCCAGACCCCATCTTCCCACAACCAGAGAAACGGGTGCACGGCGGCGAAAACCAACGATGCTCCGAGCACGGCCGCCCACTTCGCGACCGGTCCTCGATCCGTGACGACCAGGAAGCCGCGAAAAATGATTTCTTCAATTACCGCGGCAATGAGGGTGTAGCAGCCGAACAACACGGTGATTTCGGATTGCGCTTCCGAAAGACCAAGACGGATTTCACCCCAGGTTTCCCCCGCCAATATTATCAACGATCCGACCACAGCCACGATCACGGCGGATCGGTTCGTGGGGGTCGCTCCCGGTAAACCGCCGCGGATGATCTCCCCCCGTTGCTGGGCCCGAAAGTCCTCGATCCACAATCGCGTGACGTAGGCGCCGCCGACAATCATGAGAACCGTAAGGAAAGGGGACGAAACCATCAGGGAGCGAGTTGAAGCGGAACAGAGCGGTCGTCAACCCCGGCTTCAGGGGCGAGGCGGATACAGGGGAACGGTTAGGAGAGAAAGTTTATCCTAATATCCCCGCTTATTCTCAGCATATTGATTAGCCATTGAGGAGGTTACCGCTTTTATCTGGGGGGTCATGTCGACGCCCGCCACCTCTTCGTCCTCCCCAACGGCCACTCTCGATTTTGCCTCAGTCTTCGCCGGACTGCAGCCGCACGTGGCGGCGCTCAACGCGTGTTTGCGTGAACAGATCAAAGCCTTTGAGCCCGAAATTCGGGAAATGGCGGAATACTGTATCGATACTTCGGGCAAACGAATCCGGCCGGCGTTGGTCTTTTTGAGCGGTTGGCGCGATGAACAAGTGGCGGATGATTTGGTGAAAGTTGCCGCAGTGGTGGAATTGGTGCATCTGGCCACCTTGGTCCACGACGACATCATGGACGAGGCCACCATCCGACGCGGTCGGGATACCGCCACCCGTCGGTTTGGACCCGAGGCGGCGGTTTTACTCGGTGACGCGCTCTTTGCCCACGCCTTACACTTGGCCGCCCAATTTCCGACGACGATGGTGTGTTCGGCCGTGGCGGCGTCGACCCGACGGGTGTGCTCCGGCGAAATTATTCAAACCTTGCGGCGCGGCACGACGACGATCAGCCGGGAGGATTATTATCGGGTCATCGATCTTAAGACCGCTGAGCTCTTTCGTATCTCGTGTTACCTCGGCAGTTCTCTTTCGGGCCATTCAGCCAAGTTTGTTGATGCAGCCGCTATTTTTGGACGGGAACTGGGTATAGCCTATCAAATTTACGACGATCTGGCGGACTTTTTTGGCGAGGAACGCCGGATTGGCAAGACTCTGGGCACCGACCTCGATAGCGGTAAGCTAACTCTGCCGTTGTTCGAGCTGGCGGACTGTTTGTCCAGATCGGATCGAGTCGGACTCTTGGAAGAAATTACGGGTAAACGCCCCACTAACATGGCGTTAAGACTGAAGCAGATGCAGACTTGGCCCATCTTTGAACGAGTCAACCAGGCTCTGGAGGCGCATCTCGCCAAAGCCGAGGCGGCGTTAGTGCCCTTTGGTGATGCCCCGGCGGTCGAGCGTATGTTGACTTTGGTGGAAGTTTTAAGATCGCAAGTCGCGGGGCTGAAATAGGCGGGGCAAGTGCCCGGTAAAACCAATGTCCCTTAGCTAATGGACTATCCAACGGAGTCTGAGAAAATATATAAGTATCAGGATCACATATATTTGGGATGTTCTTCGTTTCCTCTGTTTCCTCAAGAAACTTGAAGTCAAAACCGTCGAGTATGTCGGGCATAAAGCCCGACCCACAAATAAGTTACTCACCGTGATGAGGGTCGGGCTTTACGCCCGACGTTTGGCGCTCCGGTAAAATCTGATTGCTTCGGGCTGATGGTATAACACTTGAGGGGTCGGATCACCTTATCTCGCTCCGGGCCGGTTTATTGGTCACCGAGCGCACAGAGTCCCTGCCTGCTTTGATTTCCGAAGGAGCTATGCTCAGTGATCTCGGGCTCGAAACTCCGGCTCGGCTCGGTGAGAAATCCGAAAAACAGCACGTTTCAACCGACTAGCTTGGTGGAAACCTCGATAAGCAATCTTTCCAGTTGCGCGAGCGGAAGGGATTGGCCAGTTTTCCGGACTTAATGTCGTCCGTCGTAAAAGTCCTCGGTAAGTCGCTGGTGAGCTCTGATGAGCGTCGCTCGGAAGCCGACAGTGACTGGGCAATTGTGCAGCGGGTGCAGGCGGGGGATGTGAGTGCCTTCGATCAACTCGTGATCCGTTATCGTGAGCGAGTTTTCGGGGTGATTTACCATATGACCTCCAATCGGGAGGACGCCGCCGATCTGACGCAGGACGCGTTTATAAAGTCATTCCAATCGATAAATCGCTTTCAGGGGCAGTCATCCTTCTTCACTTGGCTCTACCGGATCGCGGTAAATTCGACGCTGAGTCACCTGCGGAAAGCCAAATTACGCACGTTTTTCAGTTTCGAAAAGATTACGGAGGACGACAAAACGACGGAGCTTCTTGCTCAACTTACTGATAAACAGGGAGCAGACAAAGAGGTCTACGTTAAGGAACTTCAGGAAAAATTGAACGAAGCCATCCAAAAACTGTCCATCAAGCATCGCACTGTGGTGACTTTGTATGAAATTGACGGTTTAAGCCACGAACAGATCGCCGAAGTGGTGGACTGTTCAGTTGGCACGGTTAGATCGCGGCTTCATTACGCGAAGCAACTGCTTCAGTCCGAACTACAGTCATATTTGAACGCATGATGCCGGAAAAAAACAAACAGCCCAAGGTTAGTCTCGAGGATCTATTCGCAATCAAACGTGCGGAACGTCCCCCTGCGGAGTTCTGGGATTCTTTCCAGCGTGAATTCCATGCCCGCCAGCGCGCTGCGGCGATTGAGCCCAAACGTTGGTGGTTTGTCTTACCCCGAATCTTTGCCGGTATGTCCCGGTATCAGATGCCCATGGGGGCGGCGGCCGTTCTGGCGGTGACATTTCTCTCTTTTCGTGAATACAGCGAACCCGGTTTCGAAGTCGCCTACACGGCCTCTCCTTCAGTTGCGGCGATCTCCGTGCCTGCGAAAGATAGTGCCGTTGCCGAGGTTGGAACCGAGGTAGTGATGAGCGAGCAAACTGAAGCCTTGGTGGCCAACTTACCGGAAGAGCCCGTCGCCAACGAAGTTAGCAAGCCATTGGCAATTTCCCCGATGGTGGTGTGGGCAGGGGTCTCTGCCGTTGCCGCCGCCGCTGCTGCCGAATCGCCTTCCGCTCGGTCGATTGCGGCCAACCTCGCTGCAGTGCAGGCAGAGGATGGTAGCATTCGAGGCCTGCTGGGGGTTCCCGAATTGAAATTGGCCACCGCCCAACCGCGGCAGGATCCTTTGACCGAAGTCACTTTACCCAACGACTCCCGTAATCGTCTGTTCGCTTATCAACCCAACTCCGCTAAGATCGGGGATTCCAGTGACGATGGGCAGGGTCCTGACATCCACAGCCGTCTGGCCAGTCAGTTGAACGACGATCTCCTCTATGATTCAGTTCGCCGGGTCACGGCCGGAGGCGATCGCCTCACGCTGAAATTCTGATTAGTCGGTCATTCCCTTTCTTAATCCGCTCCTGATTTCGGGAGCGGATTTTTTGTGCCCGCCCCGATCGCAGGTTTTGATGGGAGATTGCGGAGGTCCATCGCCATGCCCTAGGTCTTCGTTATGGCTGTTTATCAGGAAAAATTGGAAATTGAGACCCGAGGGGCCGGCACCAAGGAAATTACGGCCCAAGTCGCTGCCCTTGTGTCGCGGAGTGGACTGAAAGTCGGCACGGTCTGTGTATTCTGCCAGCACACGAGTTGTAGCCTGGTGTTGATGGAAAACGCGGATCCTTCCGCCCGCCGCGACTTGGAGCGCTGGCTTGATCGATTGGTACCGGAAAACGATTCCGACTTTATCCATACCCATGAAGGGCCCGATGATATGCCCAGCCATATCAAAATGGCGCTGACCCGGACCAGTGAAACCATCCCGTTTCGCGATGGCCGCTTGTTGGTCGGCACTTGGCAAGGGCTCTTTCTTTGGGAACATCGGGTGGCGGCGCACCGTCGGCGGTTGGTGGTGACCGTCTTGGGGGAGTAGTTCTCCCCATTTCACTAGGCTTGGCCCGGACTGGAAAACGGGTCACGAGTGGCATTATGACATTGATAGCTGCAGCAGCGACCCTGCTCTTAATTTTAGATCCCTTTGGGAATATCGTGATGTTCAACGCGATTTTGTCGCGTGTCCCGGCGCCGCGTCGAAGGCGGGTGATGATCCGCGAGGCGCTGATCGCTTATGGCATCCTGATGACCTTTTTGTTGGTCGGTGGACACATCCTCAAGTTTCTCGGTTTGGAGCAATCATCGCTGAGTTTGGCCGGCGGAATCATGCTGTTCATGATCGCAATTGGCATGGTGTTTCCCAAGAGCGGCATGAACGTCGGTCAAGATTCCGGCGACGATGAACCCTTCATCGTGCCGTTGGCCACGCCGTTGATCGCCGGTCCGAGCGGGATGGCGTTCTTGCTCCTGTTGGCGAGTCAGCATCCCGATCGCGTATTCGACTGGATGTTGGCCGTGACGATGGCCTGCGTGGTTTCAACTGCGGTGTTGATTGCGGGCGAACGCATGATGGGATGGATGGGGGCCCGCGGCATGCGAGCGGTCGAGCGCCTGATGGGCATGATTTTAACCTTGGTGGCCGTGCAGATGATGCTGAACGGAATCAGCCTCTACTGGAAGACGTTGAACGCCGCGAACTGATCTTTCCGGGTCGCTCACCGTCGGAAACCGAGGGGCGAAAGTATTGCATCTCAATCGAGCCCGCGAACCGCTCCAGTCTGTCTGTTGGCTCCGTTGAACCGGCGGAGGAGTGGTCGTGCGTGCGTGCGTTGGGACACCGTCAGCTTGAAGTTGTTTGCCCACTGAAAAACACGAAAAGACACGAAAGGGTCGGGGCCGTTGTGAGCGGCTTGGTTGCTGAAGTGCCAGCAGCCTGATCAAAGTAGACTAATTTTAACGCAAAGTCACAAAGCCGGTAAGAACGCAAAGTTTTGCAGTTGATTAACTTGATGCTTAACCCGAGTTCCGCGCCTCGGCGTTAAAGTCTAAATTCAGGTGATGATTGGTATGAGTCGCCTGGGGTAGAGTTGGCTTGGGGTCGTTTTGGGGTAGGAAACCGAGCGAGTGCACCCGGTGCGGCGAAGGCTGGGGAACTGAACGAATCACGCGAAATTCGGTGGTGAATTCGGGCTTACGCGTTCAATCGGAAAGGCATGAAACCCCACCTTCGCCTTGCGGTCATTGTTTTAACCCTCTTCACCGCGTTGTCCGGAGTGGCGGCTCAAGATTCGTTCTGGTTGCTCAGCTACAATGTGCGCGTCGACTTCACCGGGGAGACGTGGGCCAACCGGGGGCCAGTGATTGCGGATACCCTGCACGAACACACGCCGGATGTGATTTTGATTCAGGAAGCCTCGGAGTGGATGATTGCGGAGTATCAAGCCATGCTGCCGGACTACTACTATCTCGTGGGCGAGCGCAGCGATGGTCACCGGGGCGATCAACCTTGGTATGAATTTGTGCCGATTTTCTATAACCCCAATCGATTTGAGGTGGCGGCGCACGGGGCGTTCTGGGTGGGCGAAGACCCGGACAAGCCGGGTGATACGCTCGACAATACCAAGAACCACGGCCGGACGTTTAATTGGGTGACGTTAGAAGATCGAAACAACGGTGCGCGGGTAGCGATCGGCAACGTGCACATTCACGGCCAGCGCGCGGAAGTCGCCGTGGATTTACTGGTGGGCCGTTTGAGAGCGGCCGTCGGCGATATCCCCATGATTTTGGCCGGTGACTATAATTCCCTCCCCGAGAGTCTCGCTTACCAACGCATGGTGGCCAAGGACGGGCTAGGCTTCGTTGATGCGCGCGATATCGCCCGGACAGTGCGGGGACAGTTGGAGACCACGCTGGGCAGCGGGGAATCGGTGGCCTCGCCCAACCTCGCCAACCAACCCCGGGGCAATGCGGATAAAGTGGCCCGCCGCATCGACTACGTATTTGTGAGCCCGGACGTGGGGATCGAGCAATTCGAAGTGCAAAAACGGGCGGTCAAACCCGGTTTCTTCGCCTCCGATCACTTTCCGATCTGGGTGGAGGTGACGCTGCCGAAATCCGCCGGAAAATAATCCGAAGACCAATCACCTTGTGGATTAGACTTTAGCCCTAAGTCGCGGAGACCCCGAGCTAATACCAACGTCTTGAATGATTTGGACTACAAAAGGTAGGGACGGACCGCTGGGCC
>CAXBOL010000169.1:0-8209 GCA_963977295.1 uncultured Opitutaceae bacterium | reverse complement strand
TCACTGCTGAAGCGCTCTCCGGGATTCTGCGGCACATTAAACACGTATCGGAAATCCGAAGACACCAACCCGGCCATCCCGAAAGTCCCTCCAACGAAGGGCGCATTGCCGGGGCCTGCCCACTCCGCCGTCCGCAGGTCATAAAACGCTGGCACGGCATTCTCTCCCAACGGAGCCCAATTCGTGCCATCGCTCGAATTGATCACCGTTCCATCTTCACCCACCGAAAGAAACCCGTCGCCATAATAAGATACGGCATTGAGCCGTGCTGAAGTGATGCTTGGGCCCACCGTCACCCAATTCCGACCGTCGGTTGAACGCACGAACGCCCCCCCATCACCGACCGCGACAAAGACGCCGTTGCCGTAAGTCACCCCGCGCAGTGTCCACCCGCCCACCGATGACAATTGCTCCCATTGCTCCCCGTTTTCTGAAAGGAAAACGGTGCCATTCGCACCGACTGCCACGATCTGGCTTGGTCCTGCCACCACAGCGTGCAACGTCGGACCACCCACTTGAGTGTGCTTCACTGAAAACTCAATCGCGGTAACGGAGAGGGGAACGAACGCAGTAAGCCATGTGGCAATACAACTGACGATACGAGGTAGGCGCATGGCTTCGAAAAAGCCTGAAACACAGGCTCTGTCCCCTTCCCTGTCGACCAAATAGCTTACAAGAAGAACGTCATCATCCCCACACCATAAAACATCGAATCCGTGAGAACGTTCCGCGGGTGATCGCGGTTTAATCTGAACACGCTGCTGCCTTGATCACTCGACGGTTGGAACGAGCCACCGACCGCCTTCCACTTTTCCGCCTATTTGTTTCAGCACCACTTGATCGATGATCGCTAGTGCTCTCTCAGCCATAAGCGGAAAGGTGTCCTCCCCCTCGAGCTCCGGGGTATGGTCGGGAAAGTTACGTCGCGTGCGGCTGATTTGATACGTCTCCGCCAAATCATCGCCGAAGATCGCTTCAACCCCCTTTCTCCCGTGGATGAATCCCAACAGTCCCGCCCATGTCGCCGTCGGGTTGTCGGAGTCCCAGCCAGCGAGCGCACCGATCTGAATCGTCCGCTTCAAATCTCCTTGGCCATAGAAGAAACTGACCATGCTCGCGCCAAAGTTGATGGCCGCATCAAACGGCTGCGCGTAAACGTAACCGCCGCGCCCACCGACTTGATACTCTTGATAAAGCGCGTCGCGGGTCGCGGCCCAATGGTGGGTGTCGGGGTCCGCTTCGTAACGGGTCCGCACAAAATCATACATGCTCGCCGCCACCGAATCCTTCGGAAGGTGCAGTCGTGCTTCCGCCGCCATGGCAAAGAGTTGATCGCGCACCGGTTTTGACCGATCCACCATTCCGGCGAAGGAGTGCATCACCACGTAGAACTCCGCCGCCGCCTGCGCGTTGGCACGCGCCGTGGTCATGATCGGAAGCTTCGCCAACTTCAGCGCGACATCCGGCCGGCCTGGCGCGAAGAGGCCGAATATCTCGGTCGTGAGCTGCGCATCAATCATATCAAAATCAGCATTATTCTCCGGGGCAGCCATAATGGGGTCAAGGCAGCCATAATGGGGTCAATACTTAATTCTTGTGGTCTTTTGTTCGCTATATCATTGCACATCCGAGGGGAGGCTTTCTGAAGCTTCGATCGGATTGCCCATTTAATATCGGCAATAGTCCCCGGGCTGCATCCGGGTCGACTTACCTGACATTCGCTCAATTCAGCCTACCCGTCCTGACCACAATAATTAAGTATTGACTCCATTCGATTTGGTTAAGTCGCCTCCGATCAATCGGCATCCGGGATGAGCCAAGTATGATGGAGCACCTTACCGCCCATTTGTTTGACCACTACGTCGTCTAGAATCGCGAGCGCTCGCTCAGCCATAAGCGGAAAGGTGTCCTCCCCCTCGAGCTCCGGGGTATGGTCGGGAAAGTTACGTCGCGTGCGGCTGATTTGATACGTCTCCGCCAAATCATCGCCGAAGATCGCTTCAACCCCCTTTCTCCCGTGGATGAATCCCAACAGTCCCGCCCATGTCGCCGTCGGGTTGTCGGAGTCCCAGCCAGCGAGCGCACCGATCTGAATCGTCCGCTTCAAATCTCCTTGGCCATAGAAGAAACTGACCATGCTCGCGCCAAAGTTGATGGCCGCATCAAACGGCTGCGCGTAAACGTAACCGCCGCGCCCACCGACTTGATACTCTTGATAAAGCGCGTCGCGGGTCGCGGCCCAATGGTGGGTGTCGGGGTCCGCTTCGTAACGGGTCCGCACAAAATCATACATGCTCGCCGCCACCGAATCCTTCGGAAGGTGCAGTCGTGCTTCCGCCGCCATGGCAAAGAGTTGATCGCGCACCGGTTTTGACCGATCCACCATTCCGGCGAAGGAGTGCATCACCACGTAGAACTCCGCCGCCGCCTGCGCGTTGGCACGCGCCGTGGTCATGATCGGAAGCTTCGCCAACTTCAGCGCGACATCCGGCCGGCCTGGCGCGAAGAGGCCGAATATCTCGGTCGTGAGCTGCGCATCAATCATATCAAAATCAGCATTATTCTCCGGCGCCCCGGTCGCCGGCGGCAGCAAGCCGCCGCACATCAATTCAAAGGCATTTTCGTTGGAAACCCACAGGAAGTTTTGCCCGTCCTGATTGAAATTATCCGACCACATGTGCGCAAGCCAGCCGTCACGAATCTGCTCGGGCGTCAGCGGTTGGCCACCACTTTTCTCCATCAACGCCTGGTAGAGGTATTCGATATCGGTATCGTCATCGGCCCCCCACACATCACCCTCCTTAACCAGAAAAAACTCGATCACCCGGTGATGCCCCATGCCGCCCCAGATGTTGGGTTGGTCCGGTTGGCCCCAATCAGCATCGGTATAAAACGGCGCTTCCACTCGATCCATCTCCGTGATCAGCCCCGTCCAATTCGCCACGCACTGCGCCAACCAAAATCCTTGTAAGCCATCCGCGTAGTCGGCTCGCGAAATCGATCGGGGTTCCGCCGTCAGGGAGAGCGTCGCAACACAGCAAAGCAGACAAAAAGTTTTCATGGTGGGTTTAACCTGAAGTCCACTCTGAGCTACCGAAATCCCCGAAGCAAACCGGAGTTGCACGGAGGCTGATGGGTTAAGCCGAGGAATTGGGAGTCTTATACCAATCGCTCAGATGAATGGGATTTTTCACAGAAGCGTCAGGCCCGATTTACCGGGATATATCGGGCAAAGAACTGAGCCGAAGCAATGTCTGAGATGGCCACAAAGAGGCACAAAAAGACCCTAAGATTGTCGGCAGTTTTGGTGCTTTTTCGTGGCAACTGATTTTCCAAATTATTTGAGAAATCACGAATGAAATAATGTCATCTTACCGTAGTATCTTCTGTATTTTTTGGTTCCCTTTCTTGCCTTCTGCAGAATCTGAATACCAAGAGCTCATGGTATTACCCGGTAAATGAACGCAAAACCTGATTTACCTATTCAACTTTGCGCCCTTACCGGCTTTCCCGACTTTGCGTTATACCGACCGCGCTCCGATCGAGTAGGTCACTCTAAGGCACTTCATACACTTCTACCAGTGCGATCCCGCTCGCGCCGTCCACTCCACTCACCTGCGCGGTGAACGCCCCCGGCACCACCGTATAAACCAAGGCCGCATCCTTGCTCCCACTTTGCAGCGGAAACGCCCCAATCGTTTGTCCCACGGTCGCAACGGCGCCGGCGGCCCAATCATCGTTTTCCGCGACCACTTCACGGTCGGAATTGTAAAGTCGCAGTATCGGGTTTTCCAAGACACCCTCCACGCCAAAGCCACCGAGGGTCGGACCCACCCCGCGCAACAACAATCGTTTCGGGACATTTCCATCGACTACAAAGCCGACCACCAACACCTCGTCGTCGGTGCCCGCCGTGGTGCGTGCCGACACATTGACCAAGCGCCCGGGGTTGCTGCCGACCTCATAAACTTCCGCCAACGCCACTCCCGGCGTCTCATCGCGCAAATGCACCGACCTCGGTCCATCAACGGTCGTTAGAATCGCCGCATCTTTCGAACCGGTCGTCAGTGGAAACGCGCCGACCGATTGCGCGGCCAATTGGATCGCACTCGCATCACTGCCCCAGTCTTCATTGAAGGCACCTGCGACTTGACCGGAGAAAAGCTGTAACTCCGGGTCCGGTGATACTCCTCCCACCGAAAACGTGGCCAACTCCGGACCGACGCCACGCACCAGCAGTTGCGCACTGCCATCCGCGACGACAAATCCCACCACTAACGCATCAGCGCCGATGCCGGACCGGCTCCGAACCGAAAGATTCTTCAACCGACCCGGCGTCGGCGTGGCGACCAACAATCGCGCCGCCGCACTGGTCACCGTCGAGGTCCCGTCGCTCACTCGCACGGTGTAGTTACCAGACTGGTTCGTGGTGAGATTGGTGAGCACCAATTGCGATGCCGTCGCCCCTGATACTGCAGTGCCATCGCGAAGCCACTGGTAGGTCAAACTCCCGCCTCCCGTCGCGATCGTCGCCTCCACGGTCAACGTCGCCGATCCACCCGTAGCGACCGTCTGGCTGACTGGCGGTGTCACGATCTGCAACGTAACTTCTGGTTCCGGTGGCGTGGTCACCGCCCAAGCCGCCTGCAACGCCGCCACCGTCGCGCGAGGAGTCAGCACGTCGAGGTCAGATCCGTTGTCGCTCACGCGGTAAAGTCCCCACCACTCTTCGTTGGCAAATCCATCGGGCAGGCTGCCCAACGGAAAGCCGCCACCGTCGTGCGTCGAAGGAGAACCACCGGTCGATTTCCACCACTCGTCGGCATATTCAAAGACGAATCCGCCCACACATACGTCGGCGTTGGCCGCGATCTCCTGCCACAGGCCGACCACCGTATCGGCCACAAATTGTGCGTTATCCGGATACTCGCTGCTGGTGGCGTGATTGTAGGCGTCGGTGCCAAATTCAGTGAACATGAGCGGTTTGGTCGAGGCCGCCGCATACTCGGTGAAAATAGATCCCATGGACGTGCCGCGATAAGTTTGCACACACCAAAAATCGAACGCTGGCACATCGGCGTCGTGCGCCGCGATCTGCGGAATCGCATCGGTGATTGCGGCCGAGATCAAACGCGTTGGCGTCTGCGCCTTGATTGCAGTGGCGATGCGATTCATCGCCTGCCAGAACGCAACATTGGTGCCGTTGCCGTTGTAGACATTCGCCTCATTGCCCAACACGATGCCGAGCACCGCCGGGTGACTGCCCAGGCCTTGATCAGTCTGCAGAAACTCCTGCTCGATCGCGCCCACTGCTGCGGCATTGGCCCAATTGGTGCCGGGATCGATCCAGCGGTTAATCAACACATAAATCGGGTCGACGCCTCCGTTGTAACACGCGTCGAGAAAGGCGCTATGATTGGCCGTCGCACTCCAACCATAGATACGAATCACATTGGCCCCGAGTTCGCGCAGTTTAGGCAAATCACGCGCGGTAATGGCGCTGTAATTGGCCGTAAAGTAGTCCCCATAAGGCGCCGATGCCGACGGGTTGTCGCCAATCGGTGCCGGTTGATAACACACCCCCCGAACCTGAAACGACTGGCCGTCCAGGAGTAGAGATCGTCCAGTCACCGTAAATGCGGCCTGGCTAGTCATAGGAAGCGCCAGCAATGCGACGGCGCACCAGAAAACTCTCAGGTCGCATAGGTTTCGAAGATCGAATCCAAGGAGGAAGGGACGGTAATGCATGGATGTTCGGGGACAGGGGTTTCCGGCCTCAGCACGACAAATAGCGTGCAATCTACTTAAGGACACTATGCCGCAGTTCCGTCAATGCAATTTAATGCAATTTTAGTTCGAAAAATTATCTCCCGGTGCAGATTATAAAGACGTCTAGATCACTCCCGGAATGATCGTGAACCCGATCCAATCGTGACTGATGAACGTGATTCTAGACGCCCCGTGGCCCTGCCGGATTTTGCCCGCGCGGCCGCAGCGAATGGGGAGCGCAGACGGAAACATGTTCATCGAACGATAAGACAGACGGTTGGTGGACCCTCAGTTTTGGCTCAGTGAGTAAGACGCGAAACTTGCTCACAACTGCGTCCCGCACCGACCTGTAGGCGGGGGACAACACGCTTAACGGAACATCGTTACTCCCGCGCCTTCGCGCCGAACAGGCCAACGTGGTAGCCGTGACCGCGCAGGAATCGCGTCGCACGGGCGTTGATGATCAAGAGTATCACCAGATTCACCAATGGCACCACCATCCCCATCGCCATTAGCACGATGACCACCAGATTGACGCCAAGCCCACGGGACATGCGCACAATCCCCAGCACCGCCAACACAATGGCAACCAAGACCAGCGGTGCGCGAATCAACTCGCCCTCCGGGACCATCAGCAGAGGCACCGATATCAGGTTCATCAGAATCGCCACGACCGCCATGCGCTGACCAGTGCGGACTTGTTCGATCTGTGCGACTTCGTCGGTTGTCGGATCCATGAATTGACCTCCCGTTATTTCGTTTCAGTGGGTTTGATGCGCACGAGCAGGTCTTTACTTTCGACCGTGTCACCAATTTCCACCGTGACTTCGTTGATGATACCGTCGCACGGCGCGTAAACCGTGGTCTGCATCTTCATGGCTTCCATCAGCAGCAGCTTGTCGCCTTTGACCACTTTACCGCCAACGGTGGCGGATAGGGCGGCAATGAGGCCCGGAATCGGTGCGCCCACCTGCGTCGAATCCGCCGCATCGGCCTTGGCGCGGGACTTGGACGTGGTGGTCACACTCTTGTCGACAATCACCACATCCCGCGCGATGCCGTTCAGCTCGTAACTAAGCACGCGCTTTCCGTCCTTATCGGCCTCTCCCACACTGACTAGGCGGATGATCAACACCTTGCCGGCTTCAATCTCCACGGAGATTTCCTCGCCCACTTGCAACCCGTAGAAGAACGCGGCACTGGGCAACACACTCACATCCCCAAATTGTCGCTGGTGCTTGCGAAAAATGTCGTGAACCTGCGGATACATGAGGTGAGAAAACACATCGTCGTCGGTCATGTCTTGTTTCAATTTCGCCGTCAACTCCGCGCACACTTTGGCCATGCCGGCGGCGATGGCTTTCTGCTTCGCTGTCTTCGAACGGCGATCCACTTTCTTAGCGGCTCGTTGCGCCGCAGCATATTTTATCCGGGCTTGGCGATGTTTCTCCGGTCCCAAAATGGCGCGCGAGACCTCTACCGGCCAACCGCCATCGGGCCATCCCAGACCGCCCGTCAGCATGTCGATCACACTTTCGGGGTAAGGCATCGCTCCCGGTTCAAGATTGACCACATCGGCCGGCTTGATGCCGCGCGAAAAGAGGAACAACGCCATGTCGCCGACCACTTTCGACGACGGCGTCACTTTGACAATGTCGCCAAAGAGCGCGTTCACTTCCGCGTAGGTGCGGGCAATCTCCGGCCAGCGATGCGCCACGCCCATGGAGTTGGCCTGCTCCTTCAGATTGGTAAACTGCCCACCCGGCATTTCGTGCAGATAAACCTCAGCCGAACCACTCTTGGGGGAGGTATCAAACGGGGTGTAAATCGGTCGCACTTGCTCCCAATAATCCGAAAACCGATCGAGCTTGGTCAGATCAAGTTTAGTGTCACGCGAGGTGCCCCGCAGCGCCGCCACGATCGAGTTGAGATTTGGTTGCGAAGTGCTGCCACTCATCGACGCAAGGGCGAGGTCGACCACGTCGACACCCGCATCCGAGGCACGGAGAATTGAGCCTGCGTTGATCCCGCTGGTGTCGTGCGTGTGAAAGTGAATCGGTAACCCAACTTCGTTGCGCAGTGTTTTCACCAGTTTTTCCGCGGCATGCGGTCGGCACAGTCCGGCCATGTCTTTAATGGCGATCATGTGCGCCCCCATTTTCTCCAGCTCCTTTGCCAGCCGCACGTAATACTTCAGATCGTATTTATCGCGCTTCGGGTCAAGGATGTCGCCGGTGTAACACAACGTGCCTTCACACACCGCGTGCGTATCCTGCACCGCCTCCATGGCCACCCGCAGATTCGGCAGGTAGTTGAGTGAGTCAAAGATGCGAAAAATATCCATGCCACTCGCCGCCGCGTGCTTCACAAAGCCTGCGACCACGTGATCCGGATAGTTGGTGTAGCCGACCGCATTCGCGCCGCGGAACAACATCTGGAA